>JACQUH010000041.1 GCA_016210375.1 Chloroflexota bacterium | reverse complement strand
CGCATCACACCGATTCCTCAAATCATCGTCCCCCTCTCCGTTGCGGAGAGGGGGACTACAGGGGGAGAGGTCAGGACCGCGATGCAAGGTTACTGGGTTAATGACCATTAGTGCCAAGGGATGGTACCACCACTACAAGGCAAACAGAAGGGAGAGGGATGACCCATGGCCGTAAAGATCGTCACCGATAGCACCTCGGACATCCCCCAGGAGGTGGCCCGAGAGCTGGACATCACCGTGGTGCCGTTGAACGTGCGCTTCGGGCAGGAGAGCTTCCTGGACGGCGTGGAGATAAGCTCCGAGGTCTTCTTCCAGCGGTTGGCGGCCGCCGAAAGCCTGCCGGCGACGTCGCAGCCGTCGCCAGGGGTCTTCCTAGAGGTCTACCAGCGCCTGCTGTCCCAGGGACACCAGGTGGTATCCATCCACATCTCGGAGCACCTCAGCGGGACGCTGAACTCGGCGCGCCAGGCCAAAGAAGAGATGGGGGATGCCGCCGTGGAGATCATAGACTCGCTCCAGGCTTCCATGGGCCTGGGTCTGGTAGTCACGGCGGCGGCCCAGGCAGTGCGCGGCGGGGCCAGCTATCAGGAGGCGGTGCAGGCGGCCAGGGGAGCCATGGGAGAGGTGCAGGTCTTCGCGGTGCTGGACACACTGGAGTACCTTCAGAAGGGTGGGCGCGTCGGCAAGGTCCGGGCGCTGGTAGGCTCGCTGCTGCGTATGAGGCCCATCATCACGGTACGGGAGGGTATCGTCCACTCGCTGAGCATCGCCCGCAGCCGCGCTCAAGGGGTGCAGTACCTCATTACTGTAGCCGAGGAGCGGGCGCCCCTGAAGCAGGCGGCAGTGGTCTTCAGCACCACGTCCCAGGAAGCGGACGAGCTGGTGGAGCGCCTCCGCCCGCTGGTCACGGGAGGCCGTGTTATGCGCGCGCGCTTCGGGCCGGTGCTGGGGACATACGTTGGCCCCGGCTCCTGGGGCATGGCCTTGCAGTCGGAGAAGAAGGATGCTCTGTCCTGATCGCCTGCATGAGCACATGGCAAGGGCAGCGTAGGGGCGAAGCGTGCTTCGCCCCTACGAGCTTCATGGCGCCGCCCCCTGAAGGTCTGTGACCAATTAAACGGACAATCGCCGTTTCTCCCCTTCCCTCCTAGGGAAGGGGACGGGGGTTAGGTTCAACCTCTCCCCCTGTGGTCCCCCTCTGCTGCCAGGAGAGGGGGACGACACTCTGAAGAATTGGTGTGATGTGGCCCTGCCGCATCGCACCAATTCAAACCTATTTTCTCCCCCTTCCCGCGCAGGAAGAGCCTGGCCCTTCGCTGCGCTCAGGGCAAGCTCTTGAGCGCAGCGAAGGAGGGAGCCAGAGGGGCTTAGGTTAGCTAATCAACAGCCATAAGTCGGGGGTTGGATGAACTAAAACCTTGCACTTTCGCGCCAGGGGGCGGTACCACCACGACAAAGCAAACGGACCTTTGGGGTGTGACTGGTACACTCTCGGTTGGCTGGCTGGCTTTCCCCCCTCATCCCGGCCTTCTCCCCTCGTGGGAGTAGGGAAATTCCATCTCCCTTGATGGGCTTTGCACCAAAAGTCAGGAGGGGCAGTCCCGACTTGTCGGGACTGCTGGGGTCTGGGGCGTCCCCAGATTCAACCCCCCTTTCCTGATGGTTATCAACTAAATGAACGGACACGCCAGCTTGTCATTCTGAGCAAGTCCCAACTTGTCGGGACGCAGCGAATGAGTCTAGGGCAGTTGCCTGCATAGGCATACCGCTTCCTTATGAGCGTTATCCGGTCTCCTGGCATGTGCCTTAGATTCATTCAGGCCGATTTCATCGGCCCTCAGAATGACAACGGCAAAAGTCACTCTGTTTCGTCAATGACCATCAGGAGAGGGGAACACAGGGGGGAGGTCAAAGGACTTTTGGAACAAGGCCACCTTGATGGGAGAGGCAAGGGTGAGGGTGGAGCCAACCCTACATGGAGCAGTCAGATGGGATAGGACTGTCTGGCCCTCGCCTTTTGTGCGATAATGCCCCCAGCAGCCGAAGGACTCCCGCACCACCAGGGGGAGTTTCCCAGCCGTGAGGCTGGGGTCAAGAAAACGCTGGATGATAGCCCAGGAACAAGGAGGCCTACCATGCAGGAACAGCTCAAGCACCTCCAGGAGGACTTTCTCTATCACGAAAGGGAAAGCCTTCGCAATCTTGGGGGTGTCCACGACCCGACCCTGGACACCCCCCTGGAGGATGGCCGCACGCTGCGCCAGGCCCTCTACGAACTCAGCGACCACTACCGCGAGCACATTGAGCAAATGCTCTGGGTGAAGTGGGGCCAGAATATCCCCCGCAGCGAGGCCAAGCGCGCCCTGGCCGAGCTCCAGGGCTACCGCGCCCAGTTCGCCGCTTACTTCTCAGACCTGGGTGACGGGCATCTTGACGTCCCTGGCGATCCCGCGCAGAAGGCCTCTGCCCGCGACGTCATCTCCCACGTCCTGGAGGAGGAGCGGAAGACCCTGGAGCTCATCGTCAAGGCCCTAGAACCCATTCAAACATAGGAGGACAGGATGGACACTGAAGTCCGCAGGCTGATTGACAAGCTGGAGGCCCAGCGCCGGGAGGCCATGGACTTTCTCCTCAACCTCACGGACGGCCAGTTGGGCCACGCGTATACGGACAGGCCCGGGGGCGAAGAAGGCCCCTTTACTATCCGTCGCCTCATCCACCGTATTTCCACTCACCACTATGACCACCTTCAGCACGTCTTGAAGGAACGACGGAAGATAGGCGCCCCCCGCACGGAGGTTGGCCGAGTCCTCGCCGAGATGGAGACCGCGCGGGCCGAGCTCATCGGCAGCCTCATAGGCCTTAGCGACGAAGACCTGCGTCGCGACATCTCCGAGGGCCGGGATATGGGCAACCTGCAACCCCGGGCCGGCCAGGAGCCGGAGTACACCATCAAGCGCCTGATTGAACACGTGGTGGACATGGAGGAGATGCGCCTCGGCCACATCCGCCAGGCCCTGGAGGGCGGCGCTCCAGAACGCCGATAGCTGGAGGGGACGAAGGACTAGTGCAGCGATTTACATGTATTGTTATTATGGAAAGCTATCGGCGCAACACGTGCTGCCTTGGACCTCTCCCTCTGTGTCTCTCCTTCGCTTCCCCGTTCGCTACGCTCAGGGCTTCGGCTCACTCAAGGACAGGCTCTCTCCGCACGGAGAGGGAGAGCATTCCCCCTTCCCGTGCGGGAAGGGGGCCAGGGGGTTAGGTCGAGCTCGGCAACGTGGCGTTGGAAGCACCACGCTAGGACCCCTGCTCCTTTTGCTCCGCCTCCTGGCCAGGCTCCGCGGCTAAAGCTTCCCCACTCCCATTTGCCCCGTTGGTAGAGGCAGCTCCGTCGCTCTCCCGCGAGCGCCCATACCCGTACCCCCTCCGGCGTTGGCGCCGGCTGCCGACGTTGAGGGCGCCGAAGGTGAGTTGGGATATGATCTTGCCCGCCAGGCTCTGGGCCCTCCTTCGGCGGTTGCCGTTGGCGGAGTCACCCGAGTAGCTGTAGTAGTAGGTGTAATAGTAATAGTAATAGTAGTAACGCCCACGGCCACGAGTCTGGACCTTGTTCATCACCGCCCCCAGCAGGGTGGTGGGCGTCTGACGCAGCATCTCCACCCCCTGGGCAATGGCATTACGGCTGGTCCTGTGGGCGTCCACCACAAACACGATGCCATCCACCATGCTCGCCAGGATCATGCTATCGGCCACCACCATCACCGGTGGGCTGTCCATGATGACGATGTCGCACTCCTTGGCCAGGTCCCTCAGCACCTCCTTCACCCTGGGCAGGCGCAGCACCTGGGTAGGGTCGGGAGGCATGGGGCCGCTCAGCACCAGGCGCAGGTTGGGGACCTCCGTGGGTGCAAGCACCTCCTCCAGGGTGCTGGTCCCCAGCACCACGTTGGTGAACCCTGGTCCGTTGGAGCGCCCGAAAATGCGGTGGATCTGAGGCTTGCGCAGGTCGGTGTCCACCAGGATCACTGACTTACCTTGCCGGGCCAGCGCCAGGGCCAGGTTGGCGGCGGTGGTCGTCTTGCCCTCCGATGGGCTAGAACTGGTCATCATGACCGTCTTGAAGTCCTTGGTGCCCGCGGTGGCGAAGTCCAGGCTGGCGCTCAGGAACTTGAAGGACTCCGACAGGGAGCTACGCTGGTGTTCATCCGTCAGGGTGACGGGGATGCCGCCGCGGTCGGGAGGAGTCCGGAACACCGACCCCAGGGTGGCAAGGCCGGTGAGCTCTCGCATATCGTCAGGCGATTTGACCGTGTCGTCCAACCGCTCCAGGAGGAAGACAAGGCCTCCCGCCAGGGCCAGACCCACGAACATGCCCAGCAGCACGTTGGTTCTGGTATCCGGGCTCGTTGGCGAGAAGGGGGGTGTGGCCTGCTCCACGATCCGAAGCGTGTTCAGGGTGGTGGCCTGGGCGGATATAATTAGGGAATTGTCTGCAATGCCGTATTCCTGGAGGGAGGACTGAAGGCGCGCCAACTCCAGGAGCTGCTGTTGCTGGAAGTCGTCTATGAACACCTTGGAGGTCGCGTCGGCAATGGTGGCGGCGAGGTCGGGGTCTGGCACACTGGCGGAAATGATGATAAGGCTGCCCGAGGGGACGATACTGGTGAGACCGGCGAGGGTTTCCGGAGTGTAGGGCAGGTGCAGCCTCTCTATCACTTTCTCTAGCACGGGGCGGGTCTTGATCAGGGCACTGTAGGCTTCCACCAGAGCCCGCGTGGACTGGATGTCCCCAGCGTTTGGCTGATAGGACCGGCCCGGTTGCACAAAAATCTTCGCGCTGGCGGTGTAGATGGGGGTCATAGACCGGCTGGCGAAGAGCGCCGCCAGGGAACCCACAAGGGCCCCCAGAACCAGCACCCACCACCACCTCCTGACCAAAGCCAGATACGTTCGGATATCGTTCTCGTTGTTGTTCATGATGTGTTCAGTGTTCCTTGTAGCAAGGAGAAAGACGCCGATGGGGACGGTTGACCTCTGAGGCTAGGCAATCTGACCTTGCAGGAGGCTGCCCCCCCAAGCATACGTATGGATGATACCCGTTGGATGCGGCGCCCCCAAAGTATATAGTTTCCTATCCCCAGAGTCCACCGCTCTCAAGGGAAAACGGAAGCTAGGCTCCGCGCCATAGCCTGCGGAGGCGGAGGCGGACCACCCGGTGCCGACGGTACGTGGCGGCAATGACCGAGGCCAGCTTCATGGGGTCATGGTGTGTAGGGGCCTCCACGTCTACGACGTCAGCTTGGACACAGGAAACAGGGTCCTGCCACTCGCCTGGGCGTACCGTCAGTGGCCGGGGCGCGCCTTCTTCCACTTCCGGCACGAGCCTGTTGACGACGACAATATCAACACATTCTTTGCCACCATACCGGCGCACCACGTTCAGGTGGTCCAGCACTGACAGCCCCTCGGTCTCGCCCTTCTGCTCCGCTACATTGGCGATGTACATCTTTAAGGCCCGGGACCGCACGATGGCCTCGCTGATCTCTCGCACCAACAGGTTGGGGACGATGCTGGTAAAGAGACTGCCGGGCCCCAGGACAATGAGGTCTGCTTGCTCAATGGCCAGCAGGGCCTCAGAGTGCGCTCTGGCGTTGGCTGGAACCAGCGCTACCGTCTGTAGCTTCTCCGTCGTTGTCCCAACCCTGGACTCTCCCAACAGCTCTCTTCCTGAGACGGTGCTGCCGACGAGAACGACGTTGTCCGGGGTGGACGGGATGACCTTGCCCCGGATAGCCAGCAGCTCGCCAGCCATCTCAATGCCCTTGTCAAAGCCGCCCCCGATGCTGGCCAGGGCGGCAATGAGCATGTTTCCAAAGCTATGGCCATTCAGGTCTCCCGTGGTGGTGAACCGGTAGTCCATGAGCTTCTGCATCACGTCTTCCGAATCTGCCAGGGCCGCCAGGCAGTTGCGGATATCGCCTGGGGGAAGCATGCCCTTCTCTGTCCGCAGCCTGCCGGAGCTGCCGCCGTCGTCCGCGACGGTGACCACGGCGGTGAGGTTGGCGGTGTAGTGCTTCAAACCGCGCAAGAGACTGGATAGCCCGGTGCCGCCGCCGATGGCCACCACCCTGGGGCCTACGCCCAGGATGCGCTCCAAGTAAAGGGAGTCCAGCAGGCCAGCAGCCTTCCGCCGCTTGCGGACCTTGAAGACGGAGCGATACAGGCCCAAGGCGGCGACGGCCATGACCGCAAGGCCAGCGCCCACGAATACCAGCCCGCGCAACAGGGGTGGGACGCTTCTGAGGCTGGCCAGCCCGATGAGCTTGACAAAGCTCATGCCCACGGGCACCTGTAGGGCAAAGGCAACCCCGAGGGCGATGGTGGCGCCCCCAAAGGCCGCAAGGATGACCCACCGTTTGAGAGAAAGCCCCGGCTGAAGGAGAAACAGCAGGGCCCCTGAGACACCGCTGGGGATACGACCATTATCGGCAGGCATGAGCTACGTACGCCTGGAAGGAGCAGTCTGGAAGCGCACTGGGTCTGGGCCTATCAGAGGTCTCAGAGAGACCTGCCACCAGGGACATTCAATTACTACACTACGCAAGGCGCACATCCCCACCATCCTTTCGGAAAGAGGACCGCCGCCCCTTCTTCCGCTCCGCCAGTACGGCTTCGGCCTCGCCTTTCAGTTGTGCTGCGATCTTTATTGGGTCATGCCATCGTTCCACGAAGGTGCGGCTCCTGGCCCCCAGCGCCCGCAGGCCAGCCCTGTCCATCTGAAGGCAACTCTTGAGAACCTCGTAGATGGTGTAGGGGTTGGCGTTGATGATGGGCAAATCCCCTTTCATAGCCGGGGGGATGAATTTCAGGTCCTCCTCCCGGATGTAGGCGATGACCGGTACCCCCAGGGCCATGAGCTCCACTGCAAGGCCGCCGTACCAACCATACAGAAGCTGGTCTATCAGCAGGTCTGCCTTCTCATAGATTGCCTTTACTTTATCATGAGGCATGTTTTCTACCATCTCAAACTCAAAGCAGAAGCCCTCACCCTTAAGCCTTTCAACCGCGTCCAGAATGTACTTTGTGCCCTTGGTGAGCTGGCTTGTGTGGGAATGCAGGATGCGCAGGGGGGCGTCTGCGTCCTTTGCCAACGGTGCGGGTTTCCATTCTTCCAGATCAATAGTTGTATATGGCAGGAACCGGGCTCTTGGTGGCAATACGCAAAGTATGTCGGGATTGAGAGCAAAGATACGGTCAGCGTATCTGCCAAAGAAGGCAATCCGCTTCCGCCTTTCAGCATCCATCAGGTCTGCGGCCGCTGCCTTTTCGGTGTCTAACAGGTGGTGAATGGAGAAGTGGGAACGCACGTAGTCTTCTTGACGGCCATCGTTGCCCTGGAACGTCACAAAGATGACCTTACCCGCCCGCTTCATGAGCGGCAGGTCTTTCATGCCAGTGGCTCTTGCATAGAGGTCAAAGGCGATGTTGATGACCTTGGGATACCGCCGAGCCGGGCCCCGTATAGCCCGCGGGACAAAAGGGTCAAGGATAGTGCGCCCAAAGTTGTAGTGGATAACGTCAAAATGGCGCAGCGCGTGGGCCACCAGCCCCCACTTCTTGCTTTCCTGGGCAAGAACGCCGTCCTTCGGTTTGAAAAGGAACCGGTCTGCGCCGTACCCAAAAGGGTTGCGATTGTAGCTGACAACACGGCTATGAACACCAAGCTGCCGTTCTGCAAGGGATAGTGTGTAGGCATTGCCGGCAACGCTTTCAGGGATGTGGAGGATACTATGCATTCGCATCTGAAGGCGATTTCATGGCTTAGGGATGCGTCATTTGCTGGAACCAGTATGGGGGCTTTGGCTTAGGCGTGAAGAGGGGCTTTGCCGTGCAGGAGTCACGGTAAGCCCTGAGGAAAAGCTCGGTGTGGTCAATGGTTCGCTCCACCTTATCCAGTCCCGCGGCAAGACACATCCGCTCTATTTCTGGGAAGGTGTACAAGCTGTTTATCGTAGGCGACAACCTGTCAAAGGCGTTGTGTACGCCTACTCCGCCGTACCGCTTACGCAGCACCCATTCCTTTGCTGTAAAAGGAAGGGGTGACAACAGTAGCCGCTGGAGCTTCAGTTCCATCGTTCGGCGTTGCTTGTAGCTGTCCTTGGAATAGATGTACAGATACAGGAGACCATCCTCCGCCAGAAGCCGGGTCGCTAGAACCTTGATTGCCCTGGCGGTGTCTGCCACATGATGGACAACACCCCAGCACCACACCAGATCGTATTTGCGGTCCACCACTTCCTTGGGCGGGTCGTAGATGCTACCTACTGCAAGTCTGAGGTTGGGGTGATCCCCGAAGGCGGACCCCTATATGCCAGCAATAGCCGAGGGGCTCTGGTCAAAGGCCGTCACATGCGCTCCAAGCTGGAGCAGCCCATATGTCCAGCGGCCGTTACCGCAGCCAACATCAATGATCTCCTTGCCTTGAAACCACTCTGGCGAAACACAGAGTTCTTGAGATGCGATTATCTTTGGAACTCGCTCCAGAAACCGCTGGTCGCTTAGTAAGGCTGTCCCCACTGGTAGGTGTCGCCACTGGTATTCAAAGCTAGCTCTGGTTTGCCGTTCCAGTATCGGAGACAACACTCGCGAGAGCTTCATTTTGCCTGCCTTCCTTGCGATGGCTCCGGCGCCCTTTCTCCTATCGCCTGCGCCTGCACCAGGGAGTAGTACCTGTCGCGCCGCGCCATCAGCTCCTCGTGCGTACCCTCTTCCACTTTTCGGCCGTTGTCAATGACGACGATCTTGTCGGCATGGCGCACGGTGCTCAGGCGATGGGCGATGACGATGATGGTGTGGTCTTCTTTCAGCTTGCGTATGGACTCAAGGATCGCCGCTTCGGTTTCCGAGTCCAGGTTACTGGTGGCCTCGTCCATGATCAGGATCTCGGGGTCAATGAGCAATGCCCGTGCCATGGCGATGCGCTGGCGCTGGCCTCCGGAGAGGCGCAAACCGCGGTCGCCCCGTACCGTTTCGTATCCATGCGGCAACGAGCGTATGAATCCGTCAATCTCGGCCAGGGTCGCCGCTCGCTGCACAGCAGCAGCAGGCGCATCCGGCCGGCCAAAGGCGATATTGTTGGCCATCGTGTCTCTGAACAGGAACGTATCCTGGCTAATAAGCCCAATCTTGTCCCGCCAGGACCGCAGCTCGTACTCCTGCAGGTCTATGCCATCTACCATTATGCGGCCTTCCTGGGGATCATAGAGCCGCACCAGAAGGTTGGTAATGGTCGTCTTGCCCGCTCCCGACGGCCCAACAATGGCTGTAATCTGATTCTGCGGGATGAAAAGACTCACATCATCCAGGACGCGAGGATCACCGGGATCGTAGGAGAAGCTAACCCCCTGCAGCTCTATTCCGGAGATGAGCTTGGTCATTCTTCTTGTACCACTGGCGAGATCGGCCTTCTCCCTGGAGTCAAGGAACCTGAGGAGGTCTTCCGCCAGGCCAACGTTGCCCGAGATTGCGGTTCTGGCGCTGCTCAGTTGGCCAAAGGTGTTGTTCAGGCGGAAGGCGAATACCAGGAACATCACCAGCACCTGGACCCAGGCTGTTCCGGCCTCGGCCAGCACGAAGCTGGAGACTATCATGACGCCGCCAATAACGAGTATGGTGAGGGAGCTAAAAGCAGGCGTCGCGATGGCGTTGATGGCCTCGGCCCGGAAGGCGGCGGAGAAGTAGGTTCGCCGGGACCGGAGCATACGTTCCAGGAACCGCTCCTCCTGCCCGTACAGACGGATCTCCCGCTGGCCGTCGTAAATCTCGTATGAGGCGTTGCCAAGGACAGCCAGGGTGTCCCGCAGCCTTCTGTTTGCCCGCGCAGCCATGCGGTTCAACGGTGTGAAGGCCTGTGTTTGTATGATAGCAACGACGACGCTGATCAGAGTCAGCTTCCAGGAGAGCAAGACAAGGCCGGCTAAGTACAGGAGCATCATACAAAGGGGCGTTATCTGCATTGCAGCCTGCTGGACCATAAGGCCCGTCCGGGACGGGTTGTAGGTCATCATGGCACCGATGTCCCCGCGGTCCCCGTGGGCAATCCTGGCGTAGTCCATGAAAGTCACCCGCCGGTAGGCCCGGCCCTGCAGCTCCTCGTTCACCAGGAGTCCCAGACGGCTGGCCAACAGCGAGGTGGCGTAGCCGATGGCGTTGCGGAGTATCCAGAAGACGGGCAGCAGTATCCCTACGAGCAGGATAAGCTGGCTGCTGGAAAGGCCCTTGAAGTAGTCCGCCAGCGCCTTGGGCAGCTTGTCCAGCAGGTCCGACCCGCCCATGGCCCCCAGCAGGGGGAACAGCAGGCCGATGGAAAGGGCCTCTATGACCGTCGTCACGAGGCCAATCCCCAAGAGAAGCGCCACCTGCCTTTTGTATGGGCGCGCCAGGCGCCAGAGGACGCGCAACGTGGTCAAGCTTGATCTCAAAAGGTTATGAGCTCCCCGCTGGCCTGGTAACAAGCAGGACTTCGCCGAAGGGCACAACACTCTTCCCACGAAGTTGTGAGGAGACTCGGGCAAACTCCTTCAGCACGCTTGGGTCACTTATGAAAGGCTGGATGAACGTCCCCACTTGCCCGACGACGCTGAGCCCAGCTTCCCATGCCAGCGCTTCTTGAGTCTCCAAGAACCTCACGCATGAAAGCTCGAAGTTCTCTTCTTTTGCCCCGACAGTGTAGTAATGGGCGTTCAAGACCGTATACAAGAAGTAGCCGTCTGGACTCAAGGCGGCCCGGACACTTGACAAGAACCGGACAACCTCCTCGTTCTCCATGATGTGAACGATTACCCCGTTCGCTGCCAAGGTAGGGCTATTTGGATACAAAGAGGGCAAGTCAGAAGCGTAAGCAGTATGAACTTCATCAAACACTTTGCTGGCAAGTTCAATCGCTTTGGGATTTGGGTCTATCCCACACAAACGTTGGAATCCCAGCCTTCTCCAGTTGTCTGCCCACGACCCGTAAGAACAACCCACGTCCACCACCTTCTGGCGATCAATGTGCCAATGTTGCAATACGTGTTCATATGCCTGAAGCCGACAATTGTTAATGTACTGGCCGTACGTCCCGCTGTCCAGGTAGCTGAAACTAATCTTGCCCTGATTCCTAACATAGGAAGGGCCAACTATGATTCCGCGATCAAAATCAACAGAGAAGCCAAGCGACCCCTTTGATTTTTTCGTCGTTCGTTTGATTCCCGTCCATAGAAGCAGCGAACGAATGATGCGACGAAGCCACATCGGCAGGTACTTACGCATAGTACCCCAGCTTGCGCATCATGTCCCCGGCAACAACATCAAACTCCTCGCGTTGCTGGTCGGTCCACTGGTCCCAGTGGGGGAACTCATCGGCGGCGCCGATCCGCTCCTCCACAGAATTGACGCGTCGCGCCAGGACCTGGGAAATAGACGACTCGTTGAAGCCTTCCAGCCCAAGAAATCCGTACAGCTTCCCGATGGTGTCCAGTGTCACATGGGTCATGTCCAGCATCGTCCAGTCCTGCGCCTCTCCTTGCTTCAGGTTGCACATCGTGGTCTCATTGAATGTTGCCCAGAACCAGGCGCACTTCTGGAGACGGCTTGCGGTGGACCAGCCGGTGAAAAGCGGGTCGCCGGGCTTGGGACGCGGGCGGCTATAGTCCCACGCATCCTCTTCTGGGCGAGTTGTGAGGAAGCCCGGGCCGTCTTCTGGCCTAGCGTACATGTACTTGTGCATGACGCTGTGCCAGTCCAGCATTGAGCGGACCGAGTCCCGTCCATTACGTATGACGAATACGAACTTGCACTTCCACAGGTTCCGGAGGTTGGGAATGAAATATGCGTAGTTGGGGTTCTTGTCTGAGTAGATGCGGCCTTTTTGGACAGAGGCATTCACATAGGCGCCCTTGACCTTCTGCATGAGACCGCATGGGTCGCCCAGGCGTCCTTCTATAAGGTCCCGAGTCTCAAAGCAGAGCTTCGGTTCCTGTTCGCTGAAGACGTCTGCGTTTGTAGCAGGCTTGAGCATCTCCACCACGGCCGTGGTGCCGCTGCGGTTGCAGCCGATGACGAAGAATGCTTGACAGGTTTCCTTTGTGCTAGCTCTTGACAGCGATGAACTCATAGATGTTCTCCAGTCCCTTGTACCTGGGTTTGTAGTTGGGTGTGATGAGCCCGTTGTCAAAGTTGATGGTCCCTTCGCCCTGTAGCGCCAGGACAGAAAAGCCTGTTCTTTTCAAGAGCCGTCTCATGTACCAAGAGGGCGTGGCTATAGCGCGGCCCTTCATGAACCGCCCCGTCAGGTAATACCAGAGCGTCCGAACAGTGGTCTGCAGTGCATATGTCCTGGGATTAAAGTCCAATGATGGGTTATGCCGTTCAAGGAAATTGTACAGGAACCAGCCCCATCCATTGGTGCAGATATAGAGCCGTCCCTGGGGTTTTAGCACACGATACAGCTCTCGGAGGGTTTTTGCAGGGTCTGTGAAGTAAATGACGCTGTAGCAGAAGGCCGCATCCACCGATTCCGATTCCAGCGGCATGGCTTCAAGTCTGCTCTGCCTGAACTCGGCGTTGGGCACGTCAGTCCATAGCTTGGCGGCAAGCTCAAGGCGCACAGGGTCCACATCAATCCCAACGACCTTTTCATTATGGCGCGCAAGGGCAGCCGTCCACTGCCCAAACCCACACCCCGCGTCAAGAATCTTTTGCTGTCCCACGAATCCAATTGCTCTCACACGAGATTCATAGACCGCTAAGTCCTTGGCGAGCACCCGCTCCAAGAAGTCGCGGTCTTGCGGCCTTAGTCCGGCTATGGCTTCGGCGACTTCAGGCACACTTAGGTACGGAGGGGAAGATGACGTTCCGGGTTTGGCTTGCATGATTCCGCTGGACGAGAACAGATTGGTCACGCCTGGGCGGCAGGGACTGGTTCTTGCGAGGCAGCTCGTTGGCTCCAATAGGCGTCGGCCTCAAAAGGAGTGCTGTCGTACAGATACCGGGCAATCCCTGCCATATAGCCTCCCATTGCCACCAGGGAGTGATATCTTTCTACATAGAGCCTGCTTTGCCTTCCAATCCTCTCGCATTCCTCCGGGTGGAAATAGAGCCATCGCAGATTAGCCGCAATGTCCTCAACAGGCGTGTTGACGATAGGACACTCTCGCCCGAAAGAGTAAAGGCTGTAAAGGCGCTTTAGTTCGGGTCTGAGGTAACACAGCACCGGCTTGCCAGAGGCCATGCCTTCCAATCCGTTCAGACCATGCCACCCCTGGATGAACTGCTCCGCCAGCACGTGGCACTCGGCCATTACACGCTTTACTTCTGCGTTGGGGATGTGCTCCAGCAGCGTCAGATCAATCATCAGCCCCTCGGCCTTGAGCTGCTCTATTGCACTTATGAGGAACTGCGTGCCCTTGATGTGGCGGTGGTTAGGGGTGTGTAGCACCCTGAACGGCTCCCCCACTGCCCGCGGCGGCCCGTATTGGGGCGGCCACTCCTCTTCGTTGATGGCGAAATGGGATGCGCAGAGATAATCAATCCTTGGCAGATGCCCAGGCCCGATGGCACCACCCGCCATGACTGTGTCTGCCCAGCGTCCAAAATACCGAAGTTGGCGCAAGATTTCCCTTTCGTTTGTGGCTGTACGTGGGTACTGTCGGACGTTGGCATACTTGCGGACAAGGTCTTTAATGTCCTTGGCAGTAACGATGTCCGCTCCATAGGGCATCACGACGGTCTTTTTCCCCAAAAACTTCAAAATAGGTAGCTCAAGCCACTTCAGGCGACCGCCACGCGCAAGATACAGGCTAGATGCCTGAAAATAATAGAAGAAGACGTCCCGCTCCCACAGCAGCCGGGCGAAGGTGACGTAGACGTGGAAGAGCCGGTAGTACCAGCGCCGGGACCGCTTCCTCTGTGATGGTATGTGCACGTTCAAGTTGACGTCAAACCCCTGTCCGCCGGTGATCCAGTCGTAGGCAGTCTGCCCCCATACTACCGAGATGGCATCCACGCCAACGGAGCGCAGGGCTTGCACATGATAAATGGTGTTCATGATGGCCATGGCCCCAAAGACCACTTTGGGGGCCGCCGCCCTAGGTCGCTTGCGCAGGCGCAAGCCAACCCATATGGCAGGCACAACAAAGAGAACAAACAGTAATGTCAGTGGGCCGTGAAAGTAGGGTACCAGGGGCAAGATTATTCGCCGAGGTAGGGGAAGGAGAACATGGCCCGCCAGGACTTTGAGTCGAAAAAGCAAGCTGCTGTCCCCTCTTTCTTATCTCTTGCGCCACACAAATGCCGACTCGTGCCCCAGTCCTTCGTAGTCCGGGATTTGCTCTGCAATCATGCGGGCGATCTCGTTGATCCTGGCGTCATAGCGAGGCGGCTCCGGGGCCACCAACAAAGGATGTACCACCCTGGAGATGAAGTAGTACATGCCAAACCGGTGGGTGGCTACGTGCTCCAGGATGCTCTTGCCGTACTCCATGAGCGCCGGCTCGTCAAACTTCAGCGTGATGAGCCGGTTCATGCCCGTGGCGTCAATGGGCGTGAGGCCAAAACGCTGGCGCATGTCGTTCAGCCGCTGCAGACCCTGAAAGGTGCCTTCCATCATCACGAAGACGCCGCCGGGTTTCAGGACACGGTTCACCTGGGCGATGGCCTGCTTCTGCAGGCCCCAGTCCAGGAGCGCCATGAGGCAGCGGCTGTCGGTCACCACGTCAAAAGTGTTCGCCTCAAAGGGCATGTCGGTGACGGAGCCGTGGCGGTACTCTGTGGCGCCCTTCAGTTGGCGGTACTCGGGGGCGGCGCTCCTGGCGATGGCCGTCTTCACCAGGCTCTCGGCGTAGTCCAGCCCTACGCCCCGGATGGCAAAGTCCGCGGCGTAGGACCGAAGGGCGTACCCCGTCCCGCTCCCTATGTCCAGGACCGCCATGCCATCGCTCATGTAGGCCTTGGCTGTCCTTATCTCCAGCTCCCGCAGTTGGAAGTCCTCCGCCGTGCCCCGGTCGTCGCCCAGCACGCCTATATCTTCATACCGCTGCTTCAAGAGGTCCCTGTACTGGATCAAGGAGTCTGTGTGACGCATCTGCTGCTCCACGCTACGCCTGTCTCGCTTTCTCCAAGGCCGATTTGCGGTGGGTTGATGAGGAGTCCGCTGGGATAGGGGCCTGACCCCTGCTGCGCCAGTACTCCTCCACGTTGAAGGGCGCGCCGCTCCACACCTGGTCCACCACTCCCTTCAGGAAGCCGCCGAAGCCTTCCAGGGAGTGGTACCGCTCCACGTAGGCCCTGCTCTCCCTGCCGATGCGCTCGCACTCCTCCGGGTGGTAGTAGAGCCAGCGCAGCCGCTCGGCGATGCGCTCAATGGGCGTGTTGATGATGGGGCAGCCCTGTTCGTAGGAGTAGAGGTCATACAGGCGCACCAGGTCATCCCGCAGATAGGTGAGAACAGGCTTGCCGGAGGCCATCGCCTCCACCGCAGTGAGGGCGTACCACCCAAGGACGAACTGGTCGGCCACCACGTGGCACTCCGCCATCAGGCGTTTCACCTCAGCGTTGGGCACCCGTTCCAGGAGAACGAGCTCAATGTTCAGGCCCTCCGCCTTGAGCCGCTCCACGGCTTCAATCAGGAACCTCGTGCCCTTCTGGTGGCGGTGGTTAGGGGCATGGAGCACGCGGAAGGGGTCGCCCACCTGCCGCTGCGGGCCGTAGCTGGGCGTCCAGGCCCCTTCGTCTATGGCGAAGTGGCAGCGCAGCAGATAGTCAATCCGCGGCAGATGGTCGGGGCCCAGGTGCAGCGCACCAATGATAGCGTCGGAGTGCTGTGTAAAATACCTTACCTGCCGGCGAATATTGTCCTCGTATCTGGGCATTGCCATGAAGGGGTAGTCCCGTATCAGGTTGTATTTCACTGCTAGCTCTCGGGACTCATGGGCAATCGTAATATCCCCTCCGTAGGGCATGGTTATGATGCGCTTGCCCAGTTTCTTCAGTATCTGAAGCTCCCGCCACTTCATCTTGTCGTCCCGGAGCAGGTAAAAGCCATCAAAGTAGTAGAAGAAGACGTCATACTTCCAGAAGATCCTGGCAATGGTCAGCGGTGTCTTGAACAGGGTCACCGACACGCTGCGGTAGTTTCCCTGGTGCGGGTCCAGGGTAACATCAAAGTCATCGCCAGTGGTGATCCAGGACTGCCTCCACCACACCGCAGTGGTGCTATCTACTCCCGCGTGCCGAAGGGCTTGCGAGTGGTACTTGCTGTTGATCATGGGGGCCGCGCCAAAGACCACCCTGGGCTGCGGGTTAGGTTTCCTGAACCCCATCCGAATCAGCAAGGCAAAGAGGGGGAATACCACAAATACCAGGCAACGGTAGATAAGGAGTTCCAGGTTTCTCAAGACCTGGTAGCGCACCACCCCTGGAATGAGGCGGGCGATGGCCCGGAAGACTCTCCGCCTAGCGGACAACGTTGACCACCGTCTTGGAGGCTGAGCCTGTGCCTTGTGCACGGTGCGTCCAGTAGGCGTGATCATCAAAGGGCTTGCCCGAATACAAGGAGTCCACCACACCCTTCAGGAATCCGCCGAACCCTTCCAGCGAGTGGTAGCGTTCCACGTACGCCCGGCTCTCCCGCCCTATCCGCTCGCACTCCTGGGGGTTGTAGTACAGCCAGCGTAGCCGCTCGGCGATGCGCTCAATGGGGGTGTTGATGACCGGGCAGCCCTGCTCATGGGAGTAAAGCTGGTAAAACCGGTCCAGGTCTGGCCTCAGGTAGCAAAGGACAGGCTTGCCCGAGGCCATGGCCTCTACAGCGGTGAGAGCGTACCACCCCAGGACGAACTGATCGGCCACGGCGTGGCAATCGGCCATGATGCCTCGGACCTCAGTGTTGGGCACGCGCTCCAAGAGTACCAGTTGGATGTTCAGGCCCTCAGCCTTGAGTTGCTGGACCGCCTCAATGAGGAACCGCGTTCCCTTCATGTTGCGGTGGTTGGGTGCGTGGAGGACGCGGAATAGGTCTCCAACACCGCGAGGCGGGCCGAAGTTGGGAGACCAGAGCTGTTCATCAATAGCGAAATGGCATCGGAGGAGGTAGTCGATCCTCGGGAGGTGGTCTGGTCCCAGATGGAGAGCACCAATGACGGCATCGGCGTGCTGGGTGAAGTGGCGCACCTGACGGCGGACCAGGTCAACGTATTTGGGCTGAGCCATGATGGGATAGTCTTTGACGAGGGCGTATCTTACTGGGAGTTCCCGGGAATCCGAAGCAACGGTCATGTCGCCGCCGTATGGCATGACGATGATGCGTTTACCTAGCATCTTGAGCGCAGGCACCTCCAGCCATCTCAGAGGCCCTCCCCTCAGCAGGTAGAAACCATCAAAGTAGTAAAAGAAGACGTCCCGCGTCCAGAGCAGCTTGACAAAGACAAAGTACTTGTGAAACAGTCGCAGGTACCAGCGGCGGAAAAAGGAGAACCCCTGCACGGGGGGATTGAGTATGACATCAAAGTCCGTGTTGGCAGTCACCCATGTCCCATAGCTTCGCACCACGGTGACGCTATCCACACCCGCCGCCTTGAGCGCACGGGAGTGGTAAACGCTGTTGATCAGCGGCGTTGGGCCAAAGACCACCCGGGGCGCTTTGTTGGGTTTCCGCACGCCCAGGCGAGTGAACAGCTTGATGGCGGGCGCCGCCCCGTAGAGCACCAGCAGTGTCATTGCGACGTCCCACCCTTGGAAGGCCCACGGCCGCAGGAAGAGCGGGAACAGGATGGAGAGAACCCGTAGTTTCATGACGCGCTGCCCCCCTGGGCACTGCCGGTGGGTATGAGGGCAGCCTCCACTCCCGTGGATGTTCTGCGCCGTCCTGCCCAATACTCGTCGGCGTTGAAGGGCCTGCCCTGGGCCAGCGACTCCACGATGCCTCCAAGGAAGCCGCCGAAGGCGTTCAAAGAGTGGTAGCGTTCCACGTACTCCCGTCCCAATCGGCCCAGTCGCTCGCACTCCTGGGGGTTGTCGTAGAGCCAACGCAGATTGTCCGCGATCCTCTCTATGGGCGTATCTACGAGGGGGCAATCGCCGCCAAAGGAGTACAGGGTGTACAGTCGCCTTATCTCCGGGCTCAAATAGCACAGCACCGGCTTGCCCGAGGCCATGCCCTCCAGGCCAAACATGGCGTGCCAGCCCATGATGAACTGGTCCGCTACCACGTGGCACCGGGCCATCACCTGCTGGACCTCCGCGTTGGGGACGTGCTCCAGGAGCACCAGCTCAATGTTCAACCCGTTATCCCGAAGATGCTGGACGGCATCTACCAGGAACCGCGTCCCCTTGATGTTCCTGTGGTTGGGCGCGTGGAGCACCCTGAAGGGATCGCCCATTTGCCTTGGCGGACCGAAGGCCGGTGTCCACTGGGCTTCATCTATACAGAAGGGGGAAGGGGTGAGATAGTCAATGCGGGGGATGAAATAGGGGTCCGCTGCGTTGCCAGCGATGATGGCGTCAGACAAGAGAGTGAAGTGGCTGACCTGGCGCCGCACCAGGTCCTCGGTGCGGGGGTGGGCCATGGCCGGGTAGTCCCGAGTTATAGCGTGCTTGAACACCAGGTCAGGAGCGGCGGAGGCCCTTTCAATATCCCCCCCATACGGCATGGCGACGACCTTCTTGCCCAGACGCTTGAGGGCAGGCACCTCTCTCCACCGGAGAGGCCCACCCTCTCGCAAGTAGAACCCGTCAAAGTAGTAGAAGAATATGTCACGCTGCCACAGGAGCTTGGCAAACTGGACGTAGGGAGCCAAGAGCCGGGTGTGCCAGCGTCGCCATCGGGGGGCTGACGGGTCTACCACGCCAAAGACAATGTCAAAGTCGTCCCTGGCGTTGATGCCAAAGTAGCCCCGCACGACCGTGATGCTGTCCACACCGGACTGGCGCAACGCCAAAGAGTGGTACTTGCTGTTGATAAGAGGGGACGCGCCGAACACCACCCGGGGCGCAGGATTGGCCTTTCTCAGCCCCACCTTCATAGCCAGGCGGATGGAGCCAACCACAAGGGTCAGGAAGAGGAGGGTGGCCAGGAAATGCCAAGCCTTGAGGGCTGGCGTGGCGATCTTGTTCTTCATTCGGCGATGAGTCGGGCTAGAAATGGAAGGGAAAGGCTACTGGGAGCGGCTGACGCCCTGCTGTCTGTGGAACGCCCCGTCCAGACGTGCCCGGTCCTGGATGGAGCGCCGCTGGCGCTGTATCTCAGATTCCATAAACGCAGAGTATCCCTCGTTGGCCCGGCGCTCCACCTCCCTCAGTTTCCCCTCCCAATCGTCGCCTGGCAGCACCCACCACACAGGGTGCAGCAGCAGGTGAAACGACACGCCCTGCTCAATCAGGTCCAGGGGATGCCATTGCCGCCACGCCTGGTTGCTATCTGAAACGTAGACCATGTCTTCGGTAAACCGCCGGTCATAGGCGTGGTACTTGACCAGTGCGCCTACGTCCAGCACGCCAGAGTTCACCGGATTGTGGGCCGAGGCGCTCCAGACTGGCCCGCCAGACTGCGATGCCAGCAGTGCGAGGTGCAGCCGGAACTCCGCCTTTTGCTCCTCGGGGACACCCTCGTAGTTGCTCGGGTCGTAATGCAGCCCCACCTCATGCCCAAGGGCCTTGAGCTCGCGGATAACCCGCCGTGAGTCGGGAGCAAGGACGTTGTATGCCGCCGTCCCTACGAGAATGAAGTAGGTAGCCAAAAACCCTTGTGCCGCCTCCATCCTGGCAAGCTCCAGAGCCAGCTCCAGGGAGTGGTCAACGTCGTGCCGCAGGATCAGGACCGGCTTGCCCGGCTCGGCACGCTCAAGGTCGCGGAAGGGAACAATGGCGTGGGTAGAGGCAGCGGTGGACAAGATGTCCTTGATCCCCGCCAGAGAGAAATCGTTGGGACGGGCAGTTGCGGATTGCACGGTGTTTAGGATTCGGATTGGACAGCAACAGGAACGGCTTCGGGTGGCTGGACGGAGTCAAACCGGTCCCCCACTGATATCGGCACGTCCTCTCGGCACTCCCACACGTCCACTAGGAGCGTGCCATTCCCAGTGGCAACGACGAACTTGCCGGTGCTGAACTGCTCCACCACCTGCCCTGGGGCTCCCTCCGGGTAGGTGATCCGGGTATCAAAGGGTCTGGCAGACCATATCATCACCTTCTGCCCCCGCAGATAGGTGAAAGCGCCAGGGTATGGCCTGCCGACGGCTCGCACAAGGTTGAATACGTTCTGAGCCGTCCATTCCCAGCGGATAAGCCCGTCCTCGGGCCGGCGCTGCGGATAGTAGGTAGGCTCCACGTCCTTGGGTTGAGGTACGGCCACCACCGTGCCTGAGAGAATCTCCGGCAGGTGCTGCTTGAGCAGGCGGAACTGCGCGGTCTCTAGCTTGTAGTAGAGGCTTTCAATGGTGTCCCAGGGGTTGATGTCAAACGTCAAGGTATCAACAACGTGCCCTGAGTCCACGCCCAGGTCCAGCTTTAGCAGGTGGGCAATGAAATGGTCTTTCCCTTCCACGAGGCTCCAGTTCATGGGGGAGCGCCCGCGACCTTTAGGCAAAGGCTCCGATGACCCGTGCATACCATAAGCGCCCAGCCGCAAGGAAGCCAGTAACCAGTCCGGCAGTAGCCGTTGCCAGCCGTTGAGCAAGAGGGCGTCCAGCCCTGCTGGCAATAGCCCTTCCTGGTCAGCCTTGCTCTTCAGCGTGTAGAGCCTGGGGCGGTACAGCGGGATGCCGTGCTCCTTTGCAAACGGCGCCAGGTCCAGATAGCCGGAAATGAGATGGGCCTTCTCCGGCCCGCAGTTGATGATCAGGTCAAACTGGTAGCCCTCGCGGATAAGCGCGGTGGCCAGGTCCCTCGTGCCTACTTGGTTGCCCGCGATGGCTAGGTTGGCTGCTGACGCCATGGGTGGTCTACCAGCACAGGCGATAGTGATGGCAGTGGGGGAGTTCGGGCCGTGTCTGCTATCTCCGAGAGGGTGTAGGTAGGAAGAGCCTGCCGTTGGATGTGGGAGCACAGGCCCTCTACGAAGGTGCGTACCCCTGCGCCGCCATAGCGGAGCTTCTTCAGTTCCTCCACCTTGCGATAGGACTTCTTTGCTGCCAAATACCGCGACTCGTGCTCTACGTTGAGGAAGATCTGAACAGGGTGCACCAAAAACACCTTGACCCCGGGGGCCGCGACTATCTCGGGCCTGAACTGGAAGTCTCCGCCAGCGGCGCAGTGCCGGTCATCTTCCATGTAGATGGGCACTCGCACAAGGCCGTTCCAGATCCGGAAAGGCGAGAGGTTGGGCTGGCCCGGTAGGTAGGTGTTGCTCTCGTACTTCAGGCCCTCCTGGGCAAAAAGGTCCGACAGCGGTGTGCTGGAGACCAGGGAGTGGCAGCGTACCCCCTGCGCCTGGGGATATAAAGCAAGGAGTTCCTCAAGCCTTGCCCGGCAGGCCGCCGTATCGTCCAGGGCAACTGGCCGGAAATTCGGGTGTAGGCCTATCTCCACGCGCCCCGGGTCTAACCCGCGGAGCACCGGCGTATCATGAGTGGCGAAAACCGTAAGCTTGACATCGTAGGCAAGGATAGTGTCCAGCGCACAGGCCAATACCTCATCCAGGACCCACTCCGTGTCAAGGCTAATACCTATCATTCTCGCAATTCCCTTTCAGGCACAATCCCTAAACAGCCTTACCCGTGTCTCTTTTGTCTACAATTAGATACAAATTGCTCTCACTTAACAAACAACCGTAGCCACCACTCAAAGCTCAGGAGGGACCAGATGAGCAGCCGGTGGTTGACCTGGCCCGCAGCGTGCTGCCCCAGCATCGTTGCCACATAGGCCGGTTGCACGTGCTCGTAGATGCGGGCCTTGGGGTCCCCCAGCAGTCTGCGGATGTACTCCATGCTCTCGCCCCGGAACCATGTGGCGTCCGGCGCGGAAAACCCCTGCTTCACCCGCTGGGTGATCTCGGCAGGGATCAATCGCTCCATGGCCTGTCGCAGCACCACTTTGCCGTCCCTGGTGGGCTGGACCTGGCCTTCGCGCCCAGGCAGGCTCTCCTCCAGGAGGTGGCCCCGGCCCAGGCCCAGCAGCTTGTAGCTGGCTGGTACCCGCATGGCGAAGTCCACCAGGTCATTGTCCAGGAAGGGCACCCTGGTCTCCAGGGAGTGGGCCATGCTCAGCTTGTCCTCCACCACAAGGAGCCCATGAAGGAAGGTCTTTATCTCAAAGAAGAGCGAGGCGTTTACCAGGTCTTCGGCTGTCTCCAGAGGCAGGTCGCCATCCCCATAGACACCCCGAAAGCTGTCGTAAGGATGGCAGTGGCGTGCCCTGGCATACGACTCTGGGCTGAAGAAAAGGGCCTTGTCCTTGTCCGATACCAACCTCTGCCAGTAGCCGAAGTACGCCTGGTAGTACTCCTGCGGGGTACGGGCCTTCAGCGCCTGGTAGTACCGCCACGGATAGCCGCCAAAAAGCTCGTCGCCGCCTCCGCCGGACAGCACCACCTTCACGAACTTGCTGGCCAGGCGGGCCACGTAGTAGTTCGGGTAGCACTGTCCAACACGGAGGTCTTCCAGGTGCCAGATCAACTTTGGCAGGATGTGTTCCATGTCGCCGGCGTGGATGACTGTCTCATAGTGCTCCGTCTTGAAGGTGTGGGACATATGCTCCGAGGCCGCTCGCTCGTCAAACTCCAGCTCTAGCCCCATGGCCGAAGAGAGGTCAAACCCGCCGGTGAAGGTGTGGATACGCGGGATGTGCCGAGCTGCCACGGCAGTGATAGACCCGGAGTCCATGCCGCCGCTTAGGTACGACCCCACAGGAACGTCCGATACGAGCTGGCGGGTCACCGCCTGGTCAAAGAGGCGGTACACCTCCTCGGCGGACTCCTCCATGCTCAAGGGCACGCCGTCCCTTCGGAAGGCGTAGTCCCAATACCGGGCAGGTCTGAGAGGCTGGGCAAGACCTGGCCTGACAGTAAGAGTGCAGCCCTGGGGCAACATAAGGATCCCCTCAAAGAGGGTCTTGTCGCTCAGGACGTTCTGAAAGGTGAAGTACTCGTTCAGGGCTTCGTAGCATACCTGGGCTTTCACGGAGGGGTGCTCCAGCAGCGCCTTGACCTCCGAGGCGAAGAGGAACACCTCCGGCGTGTGGAAGTAGTACAGTGGCTTCACGCCGAAGCGGTCCCGGGCCAGGAACAGCCGCCGGCCTGGGCCGTCCCACAGGGCAAAGGCGAACATGCCATTGAAGCGGCGGACGCAGTCCTCGCCCCACTGCAGGTATGCCAGGATGATCACCTCGGTGTCCGTGCGGGAGCGGAATCGGTGGCCCAGAGCCTCCAGCTCCTTGCGTAGCTCCCGATAGTTATAGATTTCGCCGTTGTAGGTGATAGTGACGGCGCCGCTGGCATCGCTCATGGGCTGGTGCCCCGCGGAGGAGAGGTCAATAATAGCAAGACGGCGCTGACCCAGGCTCACGGGTCCGTCGGAATAGACGCCCTGGCCGTCGGGCCCCCGATGGGCCATGGCAAAGGTCATGCGCTCCACCAGCGTGGGCTGGGCAGGCTGGCCGTTGAGGTTGTACATCCCCGCAATGCCGCACATGGCTACCTTGTTGCCCCCATCATGGCCTCGGCGGTCCTGCGGATGCCCTCCCGGGCCGTCACCATATTTGGCAATGGGAAGGTCGCCAGCATCCGCGCGGTATCGGCGACTAGGTTGATGCGAGTCGGGTCGGTCCTGTGCTCAAGCCTTGGCTCTGCGCCCAGGGCCTTGCCCGCGATAGCGGCAATGTCTGCGATGGAAACCACCTCTGGCCCGGCAGCGTTGACGGTGTGGTGTCCTTTCAAGGAAAGGGCCTGATCTATGACCCGCAGCACATCGTCAATGTAGATGGGATTGACCCGGGGCTGGCCGCCGTTGGCCAGCGTGACCACCTGGCCGGAGCGCACGCGGCCAATGATTCCTGGGATCATCCTGGCTGTCTGCCCTGGGCCGTAGGGGGCAAAGAGGCGAAGTATGCAGACGTTGAGTTGCGGCTGATAGCAGGCCAGGACCGCCTCAGACAACTGCTTGGTCAGGGGATAGAACCCCTGGGGCCGCACCAGGCTATCCTCGGTCATGACCTGGTCTGTGGGGGCGTAGACGCTGCCGGAAGAGGCGTAGACAAAATTGGCAACCCCGGCCCGACGGGCATAGTCTGCCAGGCGCTGAGTGCTCAGGGCGTTGACGTCAAAGAGCTCGTTAGCCCGCTCTGGGAACGGCACGTTGGCCTGGGCCAGGTGCACGATGGCGTCGGCTTTCTCGGGCAGGTTGGCCAGGGCATCTGGAGCGCCCAGGTCTCCGCGAACGGGAGTCACGCTGGGTATCTGCGGAAGCCTGGAGGGGTCGCGGGCCAGGCAGAAGACCTCGTGCCTTGGTGCCAGGAAGGGGACGAGATAGCCGCCGATGAAGCCAGTGGCGCCGGTGATGACGATCCTCATGCCCGGGCCCCTGTGCCCACAAGCTGCCGAAGACCTTCGCTGAAGGGGACGCTGGGCTGATACCCCAACATGCGGCGGGCTTTCTGGCTGCTGCCCACCCGTCGCCCCACGTCTCCCGAGGGCGCTGGACGAAACTCTGGCTTCATGTCTGTGCCCATGAGCTTCTGGAGGATGCCAATGATCTGGAGCACCGAGAACTCCTCGTCGCCGCCCACGTTGAAGGCCTCGCCGCTCACCTCCGAGGCCATGGCGGCGATGTTGGCCTGCACGATGTCCGATACGTGCACGTAGTCAAAGGACTGGTTGCCCAGGCCAAAGACCAGGGGCGGCTGGTTCTGCCGCAGACGGTTGATGACGGCGTTGATGAGGCCTCCCGTTTGCCCAGGGCCATAGACGTTCATGTACCGCAGGATAACGTACCCTAGCCCCTTGTGGGTGGCGAAGGCCCGCAGCAGCAGCTCCCCGGTCAGCTTGGTGGCGCCGTACATGTTCACCGTGTTCAGGGGGTGGGACTCGTCCACGACGGCGTCGGTATCGCCGTAGACGGAGGAGGCCGAGGAGTACACCACCTTCTGGATGCCTCCCTGCACGGCGGCGTCGTAGACGTTGAAGCCGCCCACCACGTTGATGTCCAGGGCCATTCGCAGGTCTGTGTTGGACGGTCCGAGGGGCAACACAGCCATGTGAAAGAGGCCCTGGGCGCCCTTCATTGGCCCCAGGAGCTCCTGGGGCCTGGTCACATCCACCTTATAGAGCTTCACCCTGCCGCTTGCCTGCGCGTCCCCAAGGGAAGCCTCCCGAAGCTCCTTGTCCAGCACCCGCACCTCGCCGGCTCCACGGTTCACCAGGTCCTTCACCAGGTTGGCGCCGATGAATCCGCACCCTCCGGTAACGACAAAGGACTGTCCTTCAATCTTCATACGTAGTCAATCGCTCCTGTATTTGCTAAACCGCAATCTCTCTGGCCCAATGGTGGTTCTGGCGGTACCAGTCCGCCGTGAGGCGGATACCCTCCTCTATGGGCGTCGTCGCCTCCCAGCCCAAGAGGGCCTTGGCCTTACTGGTGTCGGCCCAGGTGACCATCATGTCTGCGGGGTGCCTGGGCTGGTGGCTGATAGTGGCCTTGCGCTCAACCTGCGTCTCAATAAGGTGAATAAGATCCAGCAGCCTGGTGGTGCGCTCGGTGCCCAGGTTCACCACCTCGTAGCCTACGGGTTTAAGGGCGGCCAGCGTGCCGCGTGCGATGTCCTCCACGAAGGTAAAGTCTCGCTGCTGGGTACCGTCGCCGTAGAGGGTCAGGGGTTCGCCGTCGGCGATCCATTTAACGAAGCGAAAAGGCGCCATGTCCGGGCGACCTGCTGGCCCGTAGACGGTGAAGTAGCGCGGTACCGTCACGTCTATGCCATAGAGGTGATGATAGGTTGAGCACAGCGCCTCCGCTGCCTTCTTGGATGCGGAGTAGGGCGAGAGCAGCACATCGGTGTTGGCGTCTTCTCGGAAGGGCTGCGGGTTATGCGCCCCGTAGAGGCTGGATGTGGAAGCCAGGACGAACTTACCCACGTCATAGCGGCGGCACAGCTCCAGCAAGTTCAAGGTGCCCGTGACGTTGGAGCGGAAGAAGGCCCAGGGATCCACGAGGCTGTCGCGAACGCCGGCGCGCGCAGCCAGGTTGATTACGGCGCTGAATTGGCCGTCCCCAGAGGCGCGCTGGGACTGAAAGAGCGTTTCCAAGGGCATCCATTCTGAGACGTCCACCCGGTGGAAGGCAAAGCCAGGTATCGCTTGTAGCTGCTCTAGCCGCCACTGCTTCAAGCGCACGTCGTAGGAGGGGCACAGGTCATCCACGCCGGCCACCTGGTCGCCCCGGCGTAGCAGATGCTCGGCTACCTTGGAGCCGATCATGCCTGCACTGCCGGTGACCATGTAAACGCTCATCTCTCCTTTGTCTCTAGTGTCCTGTCTTGATAATTCGTCGAAGAATGGGCGCCACAGTCTGTCATGCTGAAGGAAGTGAAGCATCTGGCGGGGAGGTAACCCCCCACCCCAGATTCTTCCCTGACGCTCAGAATGACATGTACTGCGAACTTCAAGGACACCACACTACGGGCCAGCAGGCGAGAGGCCCAGAGCGGTAGGAAAAATGCAAGCTCCCGCCCTTTCTGCGCGGCCCTTGTTAAAGGGCAGCCCATACCAGGTAGCGATCCCATTGTGGGCCACGGCATTCAAACGTAGAAAAGTGCGTCCGTGGCGATAAGGCAGAGAGCAGGCCGTTGGCGGATTGTTACACTAGCAGGCTCGTAGGAGGACTGCTCTCCAGCACCATGCTAGGGAGCTGTATGGCATGGTTCCGGCCCACCAGGGACACCAGGACCTCGCACCGCTGGCGGCCGGGTAGATAGCGGGTGAAGACGGCGTCCAGGCCGGCGAGGGCCCCCGAGCCTATGCGCACCCGTTGGCCGGGGAGAAACGCGGCCTCCCACCCGCCATGGTTCCATCCCTCCACTCTGGCCCTGATCTCATCCACCAGGACGTGGGACACAGGGAGAGGTTGACTGCCCGCCCCAAGGAAGTACCTGAGGCCCTTGGCCCACCTGATCCGAGGCCACTTGTCAGAATTGGGGTCCAGGAGGCAGAAGAGGTAGGAAGGAAACAGTGGCTCTCTGAGCTTCCTACCGCGCTTGACGACAATAATGTCGGGGCTGTAAACCTCAACACCGTGAAGCGCCAGGCCAACTTTGAGAGCGGATTCTTTGCCGCGCTGAATCGCTGCTACGTACCAGCTAATCGCCATACAGAAGCTCCCTAAACTTCCGAAGGTTAAGCATACGTTAGCGCCAGCTACAACGTCAAGTCCAATACGTAGACGGTGCTGTTTGCTTTGTAGTGGTGGTACCATTTCCTGGCACCAAAGTGCCAGGTTTCAAGTTCACCCAACCCCCGACTTATGGTCATTGACGAAACAAACTGCCAACTGGGTTCCGACCTAACCCCCTCTGGCTCCCCCTTCCCGCACGGGAAGGGGGAGAAGATTG
>JACQUH010000040.1 GCA_016210375.1 Chloroflexota bacterium | reverse complement strand
GATGCGGCCCTGCCGCATCACACCAATTCTTCAAATCAAAGACCCCATCTCTTCGGCAGGGGGGAGACGGCGGTCTAACAGGCTGCGGAAAAAGGGGAGTGCAGAGGGGCAAAGCCACTCTGCCGGGAGTCTGAGGGTGTCCCTCAGATATAAATTCTCGCCCCTGCATGGAAGAATGGGGGCCAGGGGGTTAGGTCCGACCTCTCGCTGGGGCGAAGGGGACAGGACGCTACATGCGCTCCGGCGCGCTCATGCCCATGAGGGACAGGCAGCGGGCCAGCACCACGCGGCACGCCTCCACCAGCTTGAGCCGCGCCAGGGAGACGGCCCGCTCCTCTGGCTCGCCCGACACCACCCGGCACTGCTGGTAGAACCAGTGAAAGGCCGTGGCCAGGTCCATGGCGTACCGAGGCAAGTGGTGGGGCTCCAGGCGCTGGGCCATGGTCTCCACCAGCTCCGGAAGCTGGAGCATCCGCCGGATCAGGGCCGCCTCGGCCTCGTGGGTCAGAAGCGAAACATCGCCGGCGGACCAGTCCAGGCCGCGCTCCCGGGCGAGGCGCAGGATACTGGCGATGCGGGCGTGGGCATACTGGACGTAGTAGACGGGGTTGTCCGCCGACTGCTGCACGGCCAGGTCCAGGTCAAACTCCATCTGGCTCTCCGGCGAGCGGGACAGGAAGAAGAAGCGGCAGGCGTCGGGGCCGACCTCTTCCACCAGCTCCCGCAAGGTGACGATGTTCCCCTTGCGCTTGGAGGCCCGCACCGCCTCTTCGCCCTGCTTCAGGGTCACAAGCTGCGAGATAATAACGGTGAGCCGGCCCGGGTCAACCCCCAGAGCGCCTACGGCAGCCTTGAGGCGGGAGACGTGGCCCTGGTGGTCGGCCCCCCAGATGTTGATGACGCGGTCGTAGCCCCGCACCAGGAACTTGTTGCGGTGATAGGCGATGTCCGAGGCGAAGTAGGTAGGCTCCCCCGTGCTGCGCACCAGCACGTTGTCCTTGTCCTCCCCCAGCAGGGTGGAGGAGAACCAGGTGGCCCCCTCGCGCTGGGCTAGGTAGCCGTTCCGCCGCAGCAGCTCCATCGCCTCACCGTACTGGCCCGTCTCGTACAGCGAGCCCTCGTTGAACCAGACGTCAAAGGTCACGCCCACGGCCTCCAGGTCTGCCCGGATGATGGCCAGCATCCTCTCCAGGCCCAGCCGGCCCAGGGCGGCCACAGCCTCGACCTCGGGCATCCGGGCGAACCGGTCGCCGTGCTCCTGGGCCGCCTCTCTCCCCAGCTCCACCATATAGTCGCCCATGTAGCCGTTCTCCGGCATGGGGGCCTCCCGGCCCAGGGCCTGGAGGTAGCGCGCGTACAGCGAGCGATAGAAGACGCCCATCTGGGTGCCCGCGTCGTTGATGTAGTACTCTTTGCTGACGTGGTGCCCGGCGGCGGCCAGGATACTGGCCAACCCGCTGCCCAGGACCGCGCCCCGGGCGTGGCCCACGTGCACCGGCCCCGTGGGGTTGACGCTAACGAACTCCACCTGCACCTTCAGGGGCTGGGCCTGCGGGAGGTCACCGTAGCGCTGCCCCTGGCCCAGGACCTCCTCCACCTGCTCCTGGAGCCAGCGTTGCTTCACGTGGAAGTTGATGAAGCCCGGTGGCCAGACCCTGGCCTCCAGGATGAACTCCTCCACCGGCATGAGGGGCAGGAGCCGTTGGGCAATGGTCATGGGGTTCATGCGAGCGGCGCGGGCCAGCTTCAGGGGCAGGCTGACGGCGAAGTCGCCGTGCTCCGGGTTCTGGGGGCGCTCCACCTCTACCTCGGGTACCGGGCCAGGGGGCAGCGCGCCCTGGCGCTGGGCCTCCTGGGCCGCCTGGGTGACAAGCTGGGCGATGCGGTGTTTGAGGAGCATGATAGGAGATAATACCACGAGTTGGCTATGAGACATGAGGTGCGAAGTTTGCTCTCGTCAGAATGTCCGCTATGCTCATGGTTCTCAGGGCGTCAATGGTGATACCAATGCAACGGGCCTTCATTGTCCAGACATTCCACGTCTCCTTTAACCGAACAAAGCCGTGCGGAAGATCGATGACGAGCCCTTTCTGTGTTCGCACCTGGCTTTGCAGTGCTTTTAGCTCCTGGCGCCATGGGCCGTTGTCGTCACTCAAGTCGGACGCGTGCAAAAACTCTCGGCGTTTCCTCATAAGCACCTCAACGTGGAAACCTTTATGTCCAGAGAAACATACCCGTAGGTCTTCTTCAGTGATCCCGGTATGGAGGTAATGGTCTACGACTCTCAGAGTGAATGCCTGAGCTGCGGCTAATTCGTGATGTGGCAAAGTACCGTTTGCTAGGGCTGTCTCCTCGTCACAATCAATGTCTACGACAAAAGGCCCCACAATGTCGGCCTCGCTACCAATTGTTCTGTAGACAGCAAGCGTCCTGTGCACATTTTCAAGTTGGTGACGCTGGGCCCAACCCCAAAGCTCCTGGATTGATTTTCGCGAGGAACATTCACACCAACCAGGATTGTATTCGCGTGGCGTCCACCAGCTTCGCGCCACCCCCACGTAGCCTTCTATTGGCCGGCCCAGAGCACTTAGCCACCAGAATTCTTCATCCAGAAAAGGCATCAAGAACAACCTCACTCTCAAAACAAACGCTAGCCGCAGCCCCTCACCCCACCTCGCCTCCCACCGCCGAGAAGCGGGCCACCGCCTTCCGCAGGGCGGCGTGCTCCGGCAGGGACAGCCCTGGGTCCGCCGCCAGCAGGGCCAGGGCCTCCTCCCGGGCCTGGGCCAGCAGCTCCGTGTCCGTCAGGCGGGCCATGCGCAGGTCCGGCAGGCCGCTCTGCCGCGTGCCGAAGTAGTCGCCGGGGCCGCGCAGCTTCAAGTCCACCTCGGCAAGCTGGAAGCCGTCGTCTAGCTGCTCCAGGGCCGCCAACCGCTCCCGCCCCTCGGTGGAGGGCGTCTCGGCGATGAGGACGCAGGAGCTGGGGTGCTCCCCCCGGCCCACGCGGCCGCGGAACTGGTGGAGCTGCGCCAGGCCAAAGCGGTCGGCCCCTTCCACCACCATGACGGTGGCGTTGGGCACGTCAATGCCCACCTCCACCACCGGCGTGGACACGAGCACGTCTATCTCGCCCTGGCGGAAGGCCTCCATCACCTCCTGCTTCTCCGTCGCGCCCATGCGCCCGTGCAGCAGGCCCAGGCGCAGGTCCGGGAAGACCGTCCGGGATAGGCGCTCCTCCTCGGCCACGGCGGCCCGGGCGTTCACGGCCTCGGACTCGTCAATGAGGGGGTAGATGATGAAGGCCTGGCGTCCCGCCTGCGCCTCCTTGCGGATGAAGTCGTACACGTCGGTCCGGCGCTCCGGGCCGACGACCCGGGTGCGCACCTTCTGCCGCCCGGGAGGGAGCTGGTCAATGGTGGACAGGTCCAGGTCGCCGTACAGCGTCAGGGCCAGGGTGCGGGGGATGGGCGTCGCCGACATCACCAGCAGGTGCGGGTGCAGCCCTTGCCTTCGCAGGGCCGCCCGCTGCATGACGCCGAAGCGGTGCTGCTCGTCCACCACGGCCAGGGCCAAACGCGGTATCTGCACCTCCTCCTGGATGAGGGCGTGGGTCCCGATGATGATGTCCAGGGCGCCGCCGGAGAGCAGCCTCTGGATGGTCCGCTTTTGCCTGAGGGTCGTGCCGCCGGTAAGCAGCCCTATCTTGATGGGCTTGGGATAGGGGTCCAAGGCCACCGTCAGCACGTTGCCGGTAGCGGAGGGCTCTGCCAGCTTCTCCAGGAGGCGCTTCACTGTGAGGAAGTGCTGCTCTGCCAGCACCTCCGTGGGCGCCATGATGGCCCCCTGGTAGCCACAAGCAGCCGCCACCAGCAGCGCCGCCAGGGCCACCACCGTCTTGCCGCTGCCGACCTCGCCCTGGAGCAGGCGGCTCATCGCCCTGCCGTCCGAGGCCATGTCCCCCAGCGCCTCGCCCAGCACCCGCTCCTGGGCTGCCGGCAGTTGGAAGGGCAGCGTCGCGAGAAAGGTTTGCAAGAAACCGGTTGGAGGCCGCAGCGGGATGCCCTGGGCCTCTCCTTCCATCTCCCGGCGGTGGGAGAGGACGCCGACCTGGATGATGAACAGCTCCTCAAAGGCCAGGCGCTGGCGGGCGGCCTCGTACCGCTCCAGGCTCTCCGGGTAGTGGGCCGCCCACAGGGCCTGGCGCAGGGGAAGCAAAGCGAGACGCCGGAGCAGGTCTGGCGGCAAGACGTCCTGTAGCCCGCCGGCGCAGCGGGCCAGGGCCTCCCGCACGGCGCGGCGCAGGGACGGCTGGTACAGCCCCTCCGTGGACGGGTAGATGGGGAACAGCCGGCCCGGCTCCAGGGCCGTGGCGAGGCCGCCCTCGGCCCGCACTTCCTCGTGCTCCGGCGACTCCAGCACGGCGTCGCCTCGGAAGTCGGAGACTCGCCCCGTGAGGATGTAGCGCGCGCCGGGCTTGAGCCACTGGGCCAGCCGCCTCTGGTTGAACCATACCACGCGGATGTCCCCCGTGTCGTCGCCGGCCACCGCCTCGGTGCCCTGCATGGCGCGACCCAGGCGCACCGGATGGGCATCCCGCAGGGTGGCCACGGTGGTCTGCTCCTCTCCGTGGCGAAGCTGGGCGACGGCCCGCACCTCGTTGTGGCGGCGCGGGAACAGGTAGGCCAGGTCGCGCACCACCGAGACGCCCAGCTTGCTCAGCAGCGAGGCCGTCTTCCCCCGGACGGAGCGCAGTGCGGCGACGGAGGCGTCGGGGGCGAGGACGCCATCCCTGGCTGTGGCCTCCTTTGGGGTTGTCGTCTTCCGTGGCGGTGCGCTTTCAGCCGGGCTGACTGTGGCCTGGTCGGGAGCATCGGGTAGGGGCGTCCCGACCGGTCGGGACGCCCCTACGGGCAGTTCTGGCGAAGGGGACGCTTTGGGGGCTGGGCCCGCCACCAGGCTGACGGCCCTGGCGGCCCAGTCGGCCCTGGCCGGGGCGTCCAGGTTCTTGTAGCCGGCAGGCAGCAGCCCGCCTTCCGAGAGGCGCGCCAGGGCAGGATTCTCCGGCTCCTCCGCTTGCCAGCGGGCGAGGAAGGCGTCCAGCCCGCCGAACACAGCGCCGTCGTCCTGCCCCCGGTCGTGCTCCAGCTTCAGGATGCGCAGCAACGCGGGCGTGCGGTCCAGGACGCGGCGCGCCGCGCGGGATGGGGCCCCGCTGCGAGGGCTATGGCTGCCGGGAAGAGGTCGTGAGGTTGTCAACGGAGTAACGACCTCCATGGGAGGCTGGTTTCACTCAGTATCATAGCACAAGTGTTTCGCTGCCGTGTAGGGTGTGTTTGGCCGGGTTCTGCTAGTCTGAGGTTGCGTCCGTGTACCCCCATGGCTGTCTCCGAGGGAACCAGAGGGGGTTAGGTCCTTATTAATTCAGTGACCTTCAGGCTGGGATGAAGAGAGGCTGGCTTGGGATAGTTTGTTACTGCCGATTGGCAATAGGATGAAGGATGCACCGCCCATCAGGTGGCGCGAGGGGAATGCGGTGGCATGGCCTGGCGGCTTTCTGGGGCTATCTGGCGGGTGGGTTGCCCAGGGGGGCGAGGGGGCTATGGCTCCAGGATAATGTCGCCGCTCTTGCCGCCCCGCTTGCTGACCAGGCGCACGTCCTCCACGCGCATGGCCCTGTCGGCGGACTTCGCCATGTCGTAGATGGCGAGGGCAGCGACGGTCACAGCGGTGAGGGCCTCCATCTCAACGCCGGTCTTGGCCACGGTCTGCACAGTAGCAGTGATCTGGATCGCACTCTCTGCCTCGTCGGGCTGAAGGTCAACGGCAATGCTGTCTATGGGCAGGGGGTGGCACATGGGGATGAGGTCGGAGGTGCGCTTGGCCCCCATGATGCCGGCGATGCGGGCGACGGCGAGGACATCGCCCTTCTCTAGCCGGCCCTGCTGGATGAGGCGCAGGGTCTCGCGCTGCATACGGACACACCCCTTGGCCACCGCTATCCGGTGAGTGGCTTCCTTGTCGCCCACATCCACCATCCGGGCGCGGCCCTGGCTGTCCAGGTGGCTGAGGGCTACCGTAGGAGGCCTTCTGGCGTACTCCAGGGCCAGCGTGTTGGCCTCCTCGTTGCCGCCGTCGCCGTTGTGTCCCCGCACCCAGTTCCAGCTTACCTTGCGCTTCCTGGCTTCGTCGTCCAGTTGCGACCAGAGGTCCAGGTTGGCGGTGCGTTTCCAGCCCTTGGTCATGGTGTTGACGAGGTACTGGCTGTCGGAGTATACGGCCACCGTGGCCTGCTCTGGCAAGGCCTGAAGGCCCTGGACGGCGGCAAGTATCTCCATGCGGTTGTTGGTGGTGCTATCCTGGTGGCCCCCGAGGGAACGTTTCCCGCCGGTTTCGTCAATGATGATGGCGGCCCATCCGCCTGGGCCGGGGTTGCCCAGGCAGGAGCCGTCGGTATGAATGGTGATCATGGGGTAAACCTATCCTCCGATGTGGTACATCTCCACTTTCTTTTGACCCCTGGGGGCGGCGCTGCTGGTGCGCTCTTCCGAATACCGGTCGTCCCGCAGCCGCCAGAGGGTGCGGATGCGTTGCTCCAAGGCTTCGTCGGTTTCGCCGGCCCGTAGGGGGGTCTTGAGGTCCTGTCCAAGGCTGGCAAAGAGGCAGGTGTACAGGTGGCCGTCGGGCGAAATGCGGGCCCGCGTGCAGTCCCCGCAGAAGGGCTCGGTCACCGAGGAGATGACGCCCATCTCGCCGGAGCCGTCGGTGTAGCGCCAGCGGTCTGCCACCTCGCCCCGATAGCTCTTCTCCGCCGGCTCCAACGGCATGGCTTCACTGATGCGGCGGACCACCTCCCGCGAAGGGACCACGTGGTCCATCTTCCAGCCGTTGCGGTTACCCACATCCATATACTCAATGAAGCGGACAATGTAGCCGTGCTCCTTGCAGAAGCGGGCCAGGTCAACCACTGTGTGGTCGTTGACGCCCTTCATCACCACGGCATTGATCTTGATGGGGCCGAAGCCCGCGTCCTCCGCTGCCCGGATGCCCTCCAGGACCCGGTCCACACCGGAGCGCCCGCCGTTCATCTTGTGAAAGACGGCGTCGTCCAGGGTGTCCAGGCTGACGGTGAGGCGCATGAGCCCAGCGTCTTTGAGGGCCTGGGCCTGCTGAGGCAACAGGTAGCCGTTGGTGGTGAGGGTGAGGTCTTCCACGCCCTGTATCTGGCTGAGCATGGCCACCAGAAGGTGCAGGTCCTGGCGGACCAGGGGCTCGCCGCCGGTGAGGCGCAGCTTGGTGACGCCCAACTTGACGAAGAGGCGGGCCAGGCGAGCCGTCTCCTCAAAGGTGAGGAGATGGGGCCTGGGCAGGAACTCGTACCGCTCGCCGTAAATCTCGGCGGGCATGCAGTAGATGCAGCGGAAGTTGCATCGGTCGGTGACGGAGATGCGCAGGTCCCGCAGGGGCCTGGTGAAGGCATCCAGCACAGCCCTGGCGGGCTGAGCGATGCCATTGGTACCTATGGCTGTGGTCGTACGCATAGTGGGAAGCCCTTTGAAGAATCTTTACACTGCCTTCCCCCTTGGGGAGATGGCATGGGTTCCAGCCTTCAACCCGGGGCGGGAAGGTCATCGTAGGAATGCTCTGGGAATCGTGACCTCAACGCCTCCACCAGCTTGCGGGCGGCCTCGGCCCGGTGGCTCCAGCGGTTCTTGACTTCCGGCTCCAGCTCGGCGAAGGTCTTGCCAAGCTGGGGGACATAGAAGATGGGGTCGTAGCCAAAGCCGAGGGTTCCGGTGCTTTCCAGGGTAATATACCCTTGCCTCGTTCCGCAATAGGTGGCCTCCAACTCGTGGGCCTCGCCTTCCGCGCCTTGCCCAGGCGATTTGTGGCGCTGTTCACCGGCTGGTCGCACCAGGGCGATGACGCAGACAAAACGGGCGGTGCGCCGCTCCCAGGGGACGCCCCGGAGCCTGGAGAGCAGGAGCTGGTTGCGCTGGGCGTCGGTGGCGCCGGAGCCGGCATAGCGGGCGCTGTGGACGCCCGGTTCGCCGCCGAGGGCATCCACCTCCAGCCCGGAGTCATCGCCGATGACGGAGCAGCCGGGGGCCAGGGCGCCGAAGTAGCGGGCCTTGAGGAGGGCGTTGGCTTCAAAGGTGTCGCCCGTCTCCTCCGGCTCGCCTTGAATGCCTTCCCTGGCAGGCCAGGTGACCTCCAGGGGCAGGCACGCCAGCAACTCCCGGTACTCCCTGATCTTGCCCTGGTTATTGGAGGCGATAAAGAGTTTCTGCCTTTCCATCGCGGATAGTGTAGCACACCGTCGCGGCCCTTTCGGGCCCCCTTTGCCATCCTCCTCCCCTCTGCCACTGCCGGGGTGACCGTTTCGGAAGAGGTCGGTCTCACCGTGTCCCATTCACGTCAAGACGCAGGGGCAAAAGAGGCCCCGTTTGCTTGGGAGTGGCGATTGGCATGACCTGGCCCTTCAGCGAAGTGCCAGGTTTGGATCGGGTTAACCCCCGACTTCAGCCAGGGGCATGAAACACGCAAAAGCAAACGAAACACTTTCTATTGGGAGTTGACAACCCTCGGTGGATATGGTACTAGTAGCCTACCGCATGAGTAGGTAGATTAACCCCCTTTCTCGGACAAAGGTGGGAATGCTTGTGCGGCGCGGGTAACATGCACAGCGGAGGTGACCTACGTTAAGGTGGAAAGTAGAGCTATTGATAGGTGCGCTGGCCGCTGTAGGGATGCTTGCAGCGGTAGCCTGTAGCGCGGCACAAGAGCCGACACCGACCGCGCCCGCGGTGGTGGCTACCCCGACGCGAACCACTGCTCCGCCGACGCCTACACCGACCTCGGCGCCAGCACGCCCGCTCCGCATTGTCATGTATGCTGAGCCAGCAACGCTCAATCTTAACGGCCCCTCCGCAGGGCCGGATGTCGCCATCCCAGTAGGGAACATGGGGGAAGGCTTGACCCAAGTCCAGTCCAAGCCGTGGGGGCTCGCACCTGCGTTGGCCGAGCGTTGGGAACAGCTTGATACAAGCAAATGGCGCTTCTTCCTCAGGGACGGCGTGAAGTTCCACAACGGAGCGCCATTCACGGCGGATCAAGCGGCATGGGCTGTGAACTTCGTGGGAAGCAAGACATCGGGTGCAGGTTCGTATGGCACTCATGGCGATCTCACTGCCCAGGTTGTAGACCGTCTCACCATTGATATTACGTGCGGAGTGGCGTGTCCCCTCTTGCCTCGCATGGTGACGTTCAATATGGCCGAGAAGGATTACACGCAGACGAGCCCTGATGCGAAGACGAAGCCAGTTGGCGCCGGGCCCTATAGGTTATTGGAGTGGCGCGCGGGGCAATTCATTCGTCTGGAGGTTTACCCCGACTACTGGGGTTCCAAGCCTGCGTTCCCGCGGGTTGATCTCGTATGGCGCAGTGAGCCCTTGGTGAGGGCTGCCATGGTCGCCGCCGGGGAAGCCGACTTTGCCTATGACATCGGGTTTGAGCAACTCGGGTCTGTACCCAAAGCCGCGGTAGGCGGCGCCAATGAGGCGGTCGCATTCCAGTTCAACTCCACGTGGCACCCGTATCTGAAAGATGTGCGCCTGCGCCAGGCCCTTGCCATGGCCGTAGACTGTCCAGCACTGGTTCGCGCTTTCCTCGCGGGCAAAGGGCGCTGCAGTCCCTCCGGCTGGACCGAAGCGACCCTGGGCAACTTGCCCGAGTTTCAGCAGCTCCGGCCCTTTGATCCCGTCAGGGCTAGACAGACCATCAAGGAGGTGGGGGCTGAGGGCATTGAGCTGGTGATCCACACCAGAAAAGCCCGCTTCTACCGAGACGTGGAGTTGGCAGAAGCCGTTGCCGGGTTCTGGCGGGATGTGGGTATCAAGGCAAGGGTGAGCGTTGATGAAAGCGGCGTTTGGTCAACGTTCCTCGAGACCGGAGCCTTGAAGGCCAACAGTGACCCAAATGCGCCGCTTCCCGGCGCCCCGGACGTCATCATCCAAAACCCGTCCGACTCCTTGCTGGACATCCCTTCCTTTGTGCGGCGGCAAATCAGTTGTAAATCGTCTCGGTCTCGCTTCTGTGACCCCGTCACCATAGAGCCGTTGCTGACGAAAGCGCTGGCAGCCACAGGAGAGGAGCGGGTACGGCTTTCCCAGGAGCTGGGCAAGTGGTGGTATGAGAACGTGCCCACCCTCATGATCTATGAGCTGACGGTGGTCTATGGGCTAAACAAGGACCTGGAATACGAGCCGCGGCCCGACGGGCTGGTTGACATCTCCTCAGACCTGCGCTGGTCCCGGTAGCGCTCTCAGATCTCAGAAAGGAACGTGCATGGACAACAAGATCGCCGGTGTACTGAAGGATTTCCAGGAGATTGTGGGGAGCGACGGCGGGCGTCTGGAATTCGTAGACCTCGCGGGAGACGCCTTGCAATTGCGCTACTTCCCAGGGGTGAACGAACAATGTGCTACCTGCGTGGTGTCTCCGGAGGACCTGGCGGAGTTGGTGCTAGAAGCAATGAGAGAGCACGCGACTGTCGTCAACAAGGTTGAACTGGTACCCTAGCGGAAACCATAAGCCAAGATTGGAGGGAGCAAGATGGTACGTATACAAGTATTGAACCCTGTAGCGCCGAGATTCATCAAGACTACGCATCGTCCGGCGTCTCGCCTGCAGACGCAGACACTGAACGGGAAAGTGGTTGGCCTCTACTGGAACCTCAAACCAGGGGGAGAGGTTGCCTTAAAGCGTATCTCGGAACGGCTAGCTGAGCGTTTCTCCAATGTGAGCTTCCGATGGTACTCCGGTTCTATGGGTGGGGGGCGGACGGTGTTGACCACCGCCGACGCTGATCTGATTGCCAGAGAGTGCGATGTGGTCATCGGCACGAGCGCCGACTGAGGGGGTTGCACGTCGTGGCTTGCCCACGACATGGTGCAGGTGGAGAAGCTGGGCCTCCCCGCCGTGGCGTTCGTGTCTAGAGGGTTCGAAGACAACTTTCGCCACTCTGCCGCTGCTTTTGGGCTGGCTACCCTGGCGAAAGCGGACGTCCCCAAGGTTTTCACTTCCATGCCGCACGACGAGATCCAAGCCATGGTGGACGACGCCGTGCCCCAGATCATAGCAAGCCTGACGCAGCCTGTGACAGAGGGCATGCTTATTAGCGCTGCCGAAGTGCTCGTCCCGCCCGCGGAGACCGTCCAGGTGGAAGGGGCAGATTTCTTTGATGCCGTGGAGAAAATGAATGAGCTGTTCATCCAGGCCGAGTGGAGCGATGGCTTCCCTCTAGTGCCTCCTACGAGGCAGGCGGTGGAGCGAATGCTGGCGGGCACCAAGAGGAGCGAAAAGGAAGTCATTGCAGTACTGGAACCTGACTTTGGCACGGCCACGGTGGAGAAGATCGCCATCAACGCCGTGATGGCAGGGTGCAGGCCTGAACATCTGCCTGTGCTTATCGCCGCCGTCCAGGCCGTGGACGACCCACACTTCATGCTCCGCGACGCTGCTGTCTCCACGGGCGCTCACTCCGTCATGCTACTCATTAACGGCCCCATAAGGAAGCGCATAGGCATTAATAGTGCCCAGAGCGCGCTGGGCCCGGGATCGCCCTCTTGGGTTAACACGGTTATTGGCCGTGCGTTCCGCCTCATCTACATGAACATAGCGGGCATCTACCCAGGGAAGGGCGATACGAACACCATTGGGCTGCCAACAAAATACGGGATGTGCGCTGGGGAGAATGAGGAGCAGAGCCCATGGGAACCGTACCACGTAGAGGTAGGGTTTGAACCTGATGCCAGCACTGTGACGGTAAAGTCGGTGACGCCTTTCATAAAGGAGACCGTGCACTTTCGCGCCACCTCACCAGAGCCTATCCTTGACCTCGCTGTTAACGCGGCGAAGTTTGGTGGGGGCGCCGGCTGGATGCTCGGCGGAACGGCGGATCCGGACAAGAACGTGGAGGTTCACTCGCAGCACATATACCTGATCTGCCCGGACCATGCCCACATCATGGCGAAAGCAGGCTGGAGCAAAGACGACGTCCGAGAGTACATATTCAAGCATGCCCTGGTACGCGTCGGCAATCTGGCCAACAGCATGATTGCCAGGGACGAGAAGGGCAACTGGCAACGGAACCGTCAACTCCAGTGGCTGGAACGCTATCCTGACCTGGAGCTTCCGGTGGTTGAGAAACCAGAGGACTTCCGCTTGGCCGTAGTGGGTGGCCCCGGGTCCAAGAGCATTTGGTTCGGAGGACGGGAACCTGCGATTACGAGGCGTATCGGAGAGTGACCGCCGGCGCAGGACGCATAGGTCTGCTGGTGGGCGACCGTAGCCACCCGGCACCGGCCTACCCAGGAAGAGTTGGAACGGAAGGGGGTACAATTCTGTTGGCCCCCTTCCGCTGGACCAGCCGAGACCCTCAGCATTACCGGAGGAAGGGCGCTCAGCCGGGACCGTCGCCGCATCCACACTGTCTTCGGTCAACCCTTTTTTTTGAAGAGTGCTGAGGGTGAACGGCTCCTTAGGTCAAAGGGGTGTGGGCCAAGGATACTTGGCATCTGTCCCGCTGCGGCTGGCTAACTTGCTTTCTCAAGTAACCTGCCCATGGGGTTAGCTAGGCGGGGACTGCAGGGAGGCTATGCTACAGTACCTTATCCGCCGGGGGTTCCAGTCTGTAGGAATTGTACTGGCCCTTCTTGCGGTTATCTTTTTTGCCATCAATGTTTTGGGTGACCCCATCAGCCTCATGCTCCCCGGCGATGCCCCTCAGGAGCAAGTGCTTGCCCTGAGGAAGGCCTACGGTTACGACCGCCCCCTGTACGTTCGTTTTGTGGATTTTTATAGCCATTTCCTCCGAGGGGATTTCGGTGTTTCCATCCGATACCAGCGGCCTGTAGAGAGCCTTGTCCTGCAACGTCTGGGTAATACCGCCATCCTGGCTAGCGCCGGCATATGCCTGTCGCTGCTTGGCATACCACTAGGTTTGCTCGCTGCCAGGCGGCCTGGCAAGGCGATTGATCGTATAGTGACTGTGGCCTCTTTTGCGAGCATCTCCACCCCTGAGTTCTGGATAGGGCTGATGCTGATCCTAATAGTCGCCGTCAAGTGGGGCTGGCTGCCCACGTCGGGCTTTGCCGGGCCTACGGAATTGAAGTACCTGATACTGCCTGCGATTACGCTGGCCCTCAATCCGATCGGACGGTATGCGCAGATAACCAGGGCTGCCGTGGTAGAGGAAATAGGCAGGCAGTACGTAACCACTGCTCATTCCAAGGGCCTATCCGAGCGGACCATACTTTGGGTGCACGTAATGAAAAACGCCGCTATCACCATCGTCACCCTCGGAGGTCACCAGCTTGCCGGCCTTATGAATGGCAGTACAGTGATAGAGAGTGTATTCGGGTGGCCGGGCCTCGGGTTGCTCATTATCCAGGGGATCCAAGCCCGCGATCTGCCGGTGGTGGCGGCGTCAATATTCGTGGCGGCGCTCTTTGTTATTCTCATCAATTTTACAGTGGACTTCATGTATGTCCGGTTGGATCCCCGTGTCAAATACGCGTAGACAGCCAGAACGGGGCGACAGAGACCAATGGGCATCTCAGACGTAGAGATGGCGAGAGGATGGGAGGCCGCCAGCCTCCAGGCAATTTGGGCCCTACGCTGACGTCCTGAAAGGCATGGGAGGTTTGGTGGCTCGCCACCCGGTCTCCTGGGAAAGCACGAGCAGTAAGGCAATGAGCGATCAGGCAGTGAAGGTCACCAAGAGGCGTGGCTTCATGTTGCCCGCGCTGTGGCGCAAACCTCTGGTCCAGGCGTTCCTCTCGGATTGGATCACCCTGGCCTCGGCCTTGTTCCTAGCCATCATCATCTTGGCAAGCGTTTTTGCGCCAGGCGTTGCCCCTCATAACCCCATAAAGCAGCACCTTGACCTGAGGTTCTCGCCACCTTTTACGGCGACTAACGCCGGGTACTTTGTGTTGGGTGCGGACCACCTCGGGCGTGACGTTTTCAGCCGCATCATCTACGGGAGTCGTATTTCCTTGACCTTAGGTTTCGCAGGAGCGCTGGCCTCAGGGGTCATTGGGGTGTTCCTCGGACTCGTATCTGGCTATTTCAAGGGGAAAGTGGATGATGTAATCTCCCGCATTGTGGATCTGTTCATGGCATTTCCTGCGTTGCTCTTATTGCTCATGGTGCTCTACGTGCTCGGGCCCGGATTCAGGAACATGATTATCGTATTCGCCATCGGTGGATGGACCCTCTACTGTCGCATTTCCCGCGGAGTCACCCTCTCCCTACGAGAGCAACCCTTTATTGACTCCGCTCGGGTGATCGGATGCACAGATGGGCGGATCATTGTTCGCCACATCCTACCCAACGTCCTAAGCCCCGTTCTCACAATAGGCGCGATGCATGTAGCCAGCGTTATCCTTGCCGAGTCAACCCTCAGCTTCCTGGGTATGGGCATCCAGCCCCCAGAATCTTCTTGGGGGCTAATGTTGGCGGAGGGCCGCGACTACATTGTGTTAGCTTGGTGGACTGTGACCTTCCCGGGGCTGGCTATCCTGTTCACCGCTCTAACCTTTAATCTCGTCAGCGTCTGGCTGAGGGCTGTGAGCGATCCACTCCAGCGTTGGCGTTATATGAAGCTACCTAAAAAGGCACTTACGCGGGGGAGTCTGTGAGTTGGCGCTGGCACATTCTTTCTGCAAGGCCCCGACCCGCGCCTGCTGCTGGACAAGGTGGCCTTCATAGCGGTAGGGGTGACCTACGCTCTGGCATCAGCCCTCTTTTGGCTCATGCGCGCTCCCGCTGCCCCCAGACGGGGAGTAGCTGCGCCTGGTGTGCCAGCGCAGGTTGCCACCGGGGACTAGCCGGGGCAGGAACGCCTGGCCTGCGAACACACTGGCGAGCCCAGGAATCAGGTCGGAGAGGGGATCGGGTGATGTGTCCAGAAGTTTGCGAGCGCCTCGGCCATGCCCGGTGGGTTCTGCATCTGCAGCCCGTGGGCGGCCCCCGGGAGCACGAACCCTTTGGCATCAGGGAGCCATGCTAGCAGAAGCCGACTCGTTTCCCCAAAACGCGGCCAGAGGGCGTTACTCTCGCTGCCGAGGACAACGAGAACGGGTTGGGTAATACGTCGCGCCTGGGCCTCGCCGAAGCTCCAGTCCAGAAACGCGGCTATCTCCAACTTGAACCAGGTCCCCGCATCGGCCACCGCCTGCGTGAACCCCCCAGGCACGATCTGGTCAAGGGCAGTGCGATATCCCGCCCCGAAGCGCGCCTCCAGGAATTCGTCTACGACGACCGCTGCTGTCCTCTCGCTGTACCTACCTTGGCCCAGCGCCAGCGCATCCCGGTAGGACTGGGCGGTGGCCCCAACGATGAGCGCCGGTTCCAGCAAGGCCAGGGAGTGGACGATGCCCGGGGTATCCAGCGTGAGCTGAAGGGCGATAGCGCCGCCGTAGGAGTGCCCCACGATATGGGCACGCTCTATGCCGAGGTGACGCAGCAATGCCTGGCAGTCAGCCGCCTGCCGCGCGATACTGATAGGACCAGGGGTACGGCTGCTGCCCACGTAGCCTCGGCGGTGGTAGGTGATGAGCCTGTATCCATGGGCCAGGCTTGGCTCGGCCAACAGCGGTCGGAAAGCGTCCGCGATGAGCGCGCCGTGAATAAGAACCACAGGCTCACCTGTGCCCGCGACCTCGTACTCAATCGTGATGCCGTCTATGACTGCGTTATCCACACACCCTCCCTGAGACGGCAGTTCCAATCTTGGCGAGAGGGTCTCTGTCGCCAGTACCGAGTCTGCTAAGGCTTGACATCCTCTCAGGTTCCCTCAACCGACTCACTTCCTTTGCGGCTCCGGGGGAGAGAGATGCTTTAGCTTCACCACCTCCGCATTCAGGCTTCGGATGCGGAGCGACATTCTTTCCAGGATCTGAAAGGCCAGGGAGGGGTCCTCGTGCACCCGCCGCAGGAATCCTCGCCTGTCCAGGGTAAGCACCCGGGCATTGCCCTTGGCCCGGACCGTCGCCGAGCGGGGCTGGCGGTCAAAGATGGCCATCTCGCCGAAGACATCCCCCTTGGCCAGCTCCCCCACCAGGACCTCGCCGTCGCCCTCTTCCCGCAGGACCTCCAGGCGACCGGCTTGCACGACGTACATCCTATCGCCCGGCTCACCCTGGCGACAGACCACCTCGCGGTCAGCGTATTCCTTACCCAGCGATCCTTCTTGCATCCCCTGCTCCGTTCTTCCTCCCGTTTCCCCAGAGGGAGAGGGCGCTTTCCCAGGTCAGACGTCCCACAAAACCGGGGGCCAGGGTCCGGAAAAAGATGTCCCGGTAGGGAGAGCTGCCGGTAAACATGTCCCACAGCACCATGCTCATGCTCCTGGTATTGCCCGAACGGGCCTGCTCCCGCGCCGTCATCCTCACCGTCCCCCGGATCAGCGGTCTCACCCTCTTGATCTCGTGGACCACGGCGAAGGTCACCAGGCCGTAGCGGTTGTCGTGGGCGATGGACCGGTAGGCGGGCAGGTAGTGCTTCTGGAAGTCCTGTGCAGAAACGCCGCTGAACACGGCGGTGAGAGCGGCGGCCTTGGCCGTACGATAGGCTGCCCCGATGCCATCCTTGTATAGCCTGGTCGCGCCGCCGTCGCCCACCAGCACCACGCGGTCCATGAAGGGCCTGTCCGCCTCCCGGATGTTAATCCTGGGCGAGCAGTGGCAGGCCCCTTCTTGTGGAGAATAGGAGGGAGGGAAGCAGTCCTTGACCGCCTGGCTCTCAAAGAAGGCGTCCACCAGCTCTCGGTCAATGTCACGGCCCAGCAGGCAGACGGTAACGAACTCTCCCTTGGGCACGATGGCGGCGAAGTCAAGGCGCGGTATGTTCAAAAGAAACACATGCATGGAGCTACCGAAGTACTGGTTGATCACCTCGTGGCCGAGGTTCAGCTCCGTGATGTAGGCCTTGGTTGTCGTTGGCCCCTTGTCCTTGAAGCCCAGTTGCTCCAGTAGCTGCCCACCGGCGGAGTTGACGCCAAAGGCGCCCACCAGGAGGTCGTAGGTCTGGGACGACTTGCCGTGGCTCACGCGCGGCAGCCCTTCCTGCCAGTCCACCTCCCTGACCCGCGTGCGCACAACCTTTGCCCCCAGCTCCTGGGCAAGGGCCATCAGGTGGCCGTCAATGCCGCCGAAGGTAACTTCGCTCACGTCCCGGGGGCCGCCGCCCCGATGGACTGCGGCTATCCTTCTTTCGTGCAGCGGCGTGTCAATCCTGACGGCTGTCTCATCGGTGTGCAGGACGTAGGAGTCAATCCCCCTCTGGACGACGTTGGCGGGCAGCTCAATGCCCTCCACCGCCAGCGCCTGCACCAGCGATTCCGAGACGATGCCTCCGCACATGTTGCAGCCGCCGGGGCCGGGCTGGCCGAAGTCCCGCGGCTCAAAGATGTCCACCGCCAGGTCCATCTCCATGCGCCGGGCAAAGGTCAGGAGAAAATAGGCGCACAGGGAGCCAGCAGGCCCCCCACCTATGATGGCAACCCGGGAACCATTCTCCAGGGTCATCGCCATACCTGCCTCCTTCTGCCCCCGGTAACCATCGCAAAATGGCCCAACTCTCCCACTGGGAGATGGGGACGATGATTTGAGGAATCGTTGTTTTGCGGCACAGCCGCAACACAACGATTCAAGCCAATCTCCTCCTCCTTCCCGCGCGGGAAGGGGGACAAAGGGGGTTAGGTCATCTCCTCCATAGCCTTCAGGCTGGGGTGTTTTGCGATAGCACCTACTCCAACACATATCCAAAGAGGCCGCTATCGGGCATGTTGTCACTGATTCCCACCTCGGATGTTGCCTTAAGGCCTACCTGGGTTTCAGAAGACCACTGGATAGGGTAGACGTGATCCCCACTGGCCCGGCCAATATCGGCGAGGTCTACCGTGAACGCCAGGCCGACGACGACATTATCCTGTATGACGGGCGTGACCACAAGGCTGGAAAGCCCTGTCACCTGGCCCCGCAGGTAGCGGAGCTGCACGTCGTAGAGGCCGTCGGGCATCTTGCTGACCAGCGTCCTGGCGCCAGTCAGGGGGTCCACGCTGTATGTGCCGATGTCCAGGCGCACCCTGTACTGCACGTCCTCCTGGTCATCCGTGCCAAGGAGGTCGGTGATGGGGCCGGCCACCAGCACCGTCACCGTCATGGTCGTAGCGGTGGTCGCCACGCTGCAGGCCGCCAAGTCGCTGTCGGGCCTCGTCGCTCCGCTGCCGTTGCCAATACTATCACTGCACAGCACGACCAGCACATCGTCCAGGCCCACCCCTCCGTTGGCGTCCGTAACCTTGAGAGTTGCCGTGAAGGGCGGGCCGCCGCTGACCGAGTACTGGTGGCTCACGGCGAAGGTGAGGTCGCCGCCGGCCACCGTGAACTCCTGGATCGCCGGGTGCGTGGCCTCCAGGACTCCACCGGCGAAGCTGCCGTCGCCGAAGTCCCACAGGAAGGACACGGGAGCGGTGAGTCCCTCAAACCCGTACACCGTGGAGCGAAGGGTGGTGGGGATGCCCGCGGCGAAGGCCTGGTCTATCCCGGCGTCCACCCGGATGGCGCTCAAGTTGGCCCCTTTCCCCGTGGCGGAGGCCACGTTGCCCGCGCCGTCCACCACCTGGACGACCAGCGCCTCTCCCTGGCCGAGGTTCGTCAACTCCAGGGTGAACTGGCCCGAGGTTGGCAGCGGGCTGCTGAGCGTCAGGGTGACGGGGACCACGTCTCCCGTGCTGATGCGCAGGACGATCACCTGCGCAATGCCGCCGGGGTCGCTGGCGTTCACCGTGAGGGCCACGGTGGTTTCGTTGACGGCGCGCAGGTCCACGCTGCTGACAGTGGGCGGCTGGAAGTCCTCCACCGTGGAGCGCAGGAGAGCGAAGGTGAGGGCGGTGTACAGCCGCTGGACGCCCGTCACGGTTGGCGACGCCCCGCTGGTGCAGCGGAACTGGCCGGGGACTACCACCAGGGTCTGGGCCAGGCCACCCGCCGTCTCCAGGGAGTTGATAGAGGCCAGGTCCGAGGGCCAGAAGGAGGGCAGACAGGCCTGGGGTTCCAGGGGGTTCTGCTCCCACTCAATGGTGGGGCGAGCGATCACCGGGTCCACGCCCAGCGCATCGGTGAAGGCGCTGGCTGTCAGCAGGACGCCGTGGACCGGGCCGCTGCCGTTGGAAGGGAGGGGAACGGCCACCCGCGGCTCAATGGGGCGGCCCGCGGTAGACTGGGCATCGCCATCGGCAGTGTAGTAGCTCCCGTTGGCCGTGATGACTTGCGCGAAGGTGTGGGCGGTCTGGACGCCATCCACGGTCAGGGTCAGGCTCGCCCCACCCCCTGGGGGCGGCGGCTCGGGAGGAGGGGCGCTCCCTGCTTCCACGGTGTACATCGGCAGCCCGTAGAGGGTGGTCTGGATAGACGACTTTTCATCATAGGTGGTCATGGCGCTGAGGCTGCCCAGGTAGAGCGCCTTCGCCAAGACCAGGGCGTCGCCCACGGGGAGGTCGTTCTGCAACAGCTTTTTGGCGAAGAGCACCAGGAGGCGCTCGGTGCCGCCGATGCCCTCGTCGTCGCCCAGGCCATAGCCGGTGCTGGCCAGGTAGATGGCGCGCTGGATGGCCATCGCCTGGGGGAAGTCCAGGGCGGGGTCAATACCCAGGCCGGGGTCGGCGCTGGCCGAAGACCTGTCAGGGACGTTGAGGCCGGCGTGGCAGCCCATGGTGAACACGATGCGCCCCAGCAGGGCGGTGGGGACGCCGCTAGCCAGCGCCACCTCTTTGCTGGTGAGGAAGTCGTTCAGGCCCAGGCCGTTGGCGCTGTTGAAGCCCCCGGCCGAGAGGGCGGCGTAGTGGGTGAAGTGGGCGTTGATGCCGTTCACATCGGCGGGGGAGTCACAGGGGGACTGGCCCAAGAGCTCGCAGCGCAGGTCCTCGGCAGACCACGTGTCGTTGATCAGGCGCTGGGTGGCAAGCTGGGACGCCAGGGCGTCGGCCATGGCCGCTGCGCCGTCGGTGAAGAAGTCATAGCCAGAGATGAAGGCGCTGGAGCGCCGGAGCAGGCCGTCGCTGCCCAGGAACGCCTCCGCAGTGTTCCGGATCTCCTGGGGCGTCTCCACCAGCCGGCCAATGGGCACGTCGGGTAGGTACAGCAGCCGCCCCTGCCAGGGAGACGGGTTCCGGTCAACGTAGTAGTCGTCAGTGAGGTTGTAGCCCTGGCGCACGCTGGTGTACAGCGGGCTGCCGGGCCGCAGGAAAGAGCCAATGAGGTAGTAGCGCTCGTTGCTGATGACCGTCTCATCGGGGACGCGGCGGTAGGGTACCACGTCGTCGCTGCCAACGATGACCACGTACTTGATGGTGGGGTTGGCGCTCAACTGACTCTGGACCTCGGCCTGGATGGAGGCGGTCAACCCATTGACAGCATCTATGCTACAGGGGTTGCTATCCCACCCATCATAGAGGCCGCTGGGCAGGAAGATGATCTTGCCTCTCACGAGGTCGTGTCCGGCAAGCCGGACCAGGGCGTCCTGCAGGTCGCTCCAGGCGGCGTTGTCCAGGCCATACAGGGCCTGGAGACGCTCTCTCTGGGTGACGAACAGGGTCAGAGGCGATGCGTTTGCCTGGAGAACCTCCACCGCCTGGGTAGACGGCGCAACGAGGGGCGAGCCACTGCAAGTGCCCGCGGCCAGGCCCGCCTCCAGGACTGCGGTGTCCAGCGGCATAGAGGCCTCTACCAGCAGCGTGTAGGGCTTCGCACTGTAGGCCCCGTTGGCTCCCACCACGGCCACGTACAGGCGCGTGCCGGGAACGTCCACGCGCACCAGGACCCTCTCATCTTGCAGGCCGCGGTTCGCCGAGAAGCCCGCCACCTTCGCGTTGCCGGTGAGCAGGCCACCAAGGCTCAGCTCCGTCAACGATATGTCCGTGCCGCCAATCCCTGTTCCCTCAAGGCCAGTGAACTTCACCTCGGACAGCGGCGTCATGTTGAAAGG
>JACQUH010000035.1 GCA_016210375.1 Chloroflexota bacterium | reverse complement strand
TGTCTGCTACAATAGGCCTCTATGGTAGCCGCAGCGCCAGAGACGACACCGCCTTCTCCAAGGGGCCTTGGGGGACGCTATCCAAGTTACCCCCCAAAGGTGTCAATCCACCATCACTCCCGCGCGAAGCCTTAGTCGTTGGCACGCTTGATCTAGGGTTTGCTGGCGAGGAGCTTGATAACCTCCAAAGCCGCACTCTTGACGGGGCCCCGGCTGGTGACCATTTTCCCATCTGCCGTGATAACGTTTCCCTTCCAGATGTCTGCACTGCGGAGCCAGTTGACCTTCGTGGCGAGATCGGAGTAGGCCTTGATGCGGTCAACCTCCAGTTCACCTTTGTTGATATTGAAGGCAACTCGCCCGATGACCGCAAGACCGGTGGCCTTGAGATTCAAGTACTTGTCCCGTAGGTCCGGGATCTGGTTGGCAACACCACCCTCCTTGGGCAGTTCTTTGATCTTATCCCAGGGTGCCATCTGGGCCTCAAGTACATTCAGCAACTGGAGAGTCTGGGTTACAAAGGTGTCCTGTTGTTCAGAGGTAGCAAGCCGCGGGGAGGCGGCAAGGATAAAGGCATCTTCAGCTATGGCGAAATCTCCAACCAGCAGCTCCTTCATGAGGCCCCTGACTTGGTTCAACAGGAAGAGCGACTGGCTCAACTTGCCGAGGGTTTTGGAAGTCTCGTCGACTCGGCCTCGGAGCAGGTCACTTTCGTTGACGATTATGTGGAGCACCTTGTTGATCGGCTCACGCATGTTGTAAGCGGCGAGCAGGCTCGGCGGTATAGGTTTAGTATGGGCTGCGTCTGCAAAATCCTGGTGGATGCGCGGAAGCGCCGACTCAACCACGATCATCACGCACAATCCGTCGGCCCCCATCTCGGGGTCATCACGGAGGATCCCAGGGATTATGTTCTTGCCCGTGTCATGGCCACGAATCGCCGCGATTCTGTGTTGACCATCGGTTATGTAAAAGACGGTCTCATCGGGAATCACGAGAAACCCGCTCCGGACGGCGGCGTTGCTTTTGTTGACGTGAACCTGCGGCATAGTCCTCACGTTGAGCGTCACGGGCGGCAAGATGTAGGCGTCTCTGTTCTGCCTGAGATAGTCCCGGATCACTTTCACATGGTCGGGCATCATGGGACGGTTCGTCGAAGGCCGGGGATCGCCTCCCTTAATCGCACTGTCAGGAATAATGTGCTTTTCAACGAACGAGAGAGGGAAGGCCGTAGCGATGCTCACACGACCTCCCTGGCGGAAGACCACGCACGGGAACACCCGACCACCTGACGAAGCAGCGTCTTCATTGGCTGCGTTCCGTGCAGATTCAACCGAATCGTGCTCAAGCTCCTTGGTGACATTGGTGAGGGTTGTCATTACGTCACTCCTTGCCTTTTGGTTATTTGCCTGTTAGTCTATCAGGCACGTAAGACACGCTATCACGCACGTACAATGTTGTCAAGCGGCATTTCTGCGAGTTTGGCCTCAGTCTCGCTTTAGGGTCTGCCGTCGCCTCAGTGGGTTCCAATACCCGCAAACCCTCCCGTGGCCTCGCAGCAGGGGCGACCCGCCGGGACGCCCCTACGTCTGTCTGCTACAATAGGCCTCTATGGTAGCCGCAGCGCCAGAGACGACACCGCCTTCTCCAAGGGGCCTCCGCCACCTCTGGCGCTGGGCCACCGGCCAGGAGGCCAGCCGCTGGCGATTCCCCCCATTGCTCCTGGCGCTTCTCGCCATCGCCCTGGCCCTGCGCCTGTACGGCATCTCCTGGGACCAGGGCAGCCTCTTCCACCCGGACGAGCGCTCCATCTACATGCGGGTGGACTGCATGTACCGGGTGCTGACAAAGGCCCCAGGCTACGGCGACTGCACTCGCGACGCCCCCTTCCAGCAGACGCAACCTGGTTTCCCCAGCCCTACGGAGTTCCTGGACGCCAGGAAAAGCCCCCTGAACCCCCACTGGTTCCCCCTGGGCACCCTGATCCTCTATGTGCTTCTGGCCGTGAAGTTTGCCCTGGCCCCCATCATGACCACAGACCTCCAGGACCTGGCCATGGCGGGGCGCACCCTCGCCGCCCTGGCAGACGTGGCTACCATTGGCATGGCCTACGCCATGGGGGCGCGCCTCTACGGGCGCGGCGCAGGCCTGCTGGCAGCAGCGCTCATCACCTTCGCCGCCATCCACATCCAGATCAGCCACTTCTACCGCCCAGAGCCCTTCTACAACCTGTTCCTCCTGGTCGCCTTCTGGCAGATGCTGAACGTCCTGGAGCGGCATCGTGTCCGCGATTCCGCCTGGCTGGGGGTGTTTATCGGCCTCACCTTTGCCACGAAGGCCAGCGCCTTGCCCATTCTGCTCCCCGTGGCCGCCGCGTACGGCTACCTGTGGATGCGGCGGCCCAGGGTAGAGGCGCAAGGCCCTTCGGCAGGCTCAGGGCAGGCTCTTGCGCCCCTGCATCGTCTCTCCTCTCCCCTTGTGGGAGAGGGACAAGACCCCCAGGGAGTGGCGCATCAGGGAGAACCGGGGCAGGCCAGGGAAGCGCTGGCCCTGCGCGTACTGCTGACAGGCGTCACGGCCCTGGCCGTGTACCTTCTGGCGACACCCTACGCCCTCCTGAGCTTCCCGGAGCTCCTGGAGTGGGACCTGCGGGAGCTGGACATCGTCCGGCGGGCGGGCATAGTGCCCTATACCGTGCAGTACATCGGCGCACCCCGGTTGGTGTACGAGCTTCAGCAGACCACCCTCTGGGGGCTGGGCATCCCCCTGGGTGTCCTGGCCTGGGGCGGCTTTCTGGCGGCCCTGGCCCTGAACCTCTGGCGGCCCCGCCTGCCTCAGGTCCTCTTGCTCCTGTGGGCGGTCCCACTGCTCTTCACCATCGCTGCCGTCCAGGTCAAGTTCCTGCGCTACACCTTCCCCCTCGTGCCTGTCTTCATTCTCCTGGGCTCTGGCCTGGCCGTGCAGGCCATAGCATGGCTGCAGAAACACAGCCGCCTGGCCTCCAGGGCAGCGATTGCTGGCGTCGCCCTGGTCGTGGCCGCCACCGTCTTCTACGCCCTGGCCTTTGAGTCCATCTACACTCACCCCCACACAGCGGTCCAGGCCTCTCGCTGGCTCAACGCCAACGCGCCCCCCGGGGCCGAGATCCTCACTGACAACCACTGGGACGAGGGCATCCCGGACCTGGGCAGGTACCAGGTCACCCAGCTCCCCATGTTTGACGGCGACTCTGCCGCGAAGATGGACTCGCTGGCAAGGAACCTGTCCCGGGCCGACTACCTGGTCTTCTACAGCAACCGGACCTACGGCGCTATCGCCCGGGCCGTGGAGCGCTATCCGTACAGCAGCGCCTACTACCTGGCCCTGTTCCGGGGCGACCTGGGCTTCCAGCTTGCCGCCAGCTTCAGCTCCTACCCCTCGCTTCTGGGCGTGGCCTTCGCCGATGATCCCTTCACCCGGGCCGGCTTGCCGGCTCCCCAGGGGTTGCGGGAGCAGCAAGGGGCCGCCATCTGGCTGGACCTTGGCTACGCCGACAACGATGTCATCACCTACGATCACCCCTTGACGCTGGTCTTCCAGAACACCGCCCGCTGGAATAAGGACCAACTGCTGCCATTGCTTCTCCAGCCCCGCGCGCCAGGAGACCGCGCCCCGCAGCAGCCCCTCATGCTCACTCCCCAGGAGCTGGCCGTCCAGCAGTCCGGCGGCACGTGGCGGGACCTGTTCCACCCTGGCAGCCTGGCGAACCGAATACCGGTGCTGGCGTGGCTCTTCCTGGTGGAGACTGCTTTCCTTGCGACCTGGCCTCTGGCCTTCGCCGTCTTCCGGGGATTGCACGATCGCGGCTACCTCCTGGCGAAGGCCCTGGCGTTGCTCCTGCTGGCCTACAT
>JACQUH010000034.1 GCA_016210375.1 Chloroflexota bacterium | reverse complement strand
CTCTCCTCCCAGGAGAGGGGGACTACAGGGGGAGAGGATGGGTCTCTTTGGCATTGTAATTGGTCAATCACCATCAGGGGGCGGTGCCAAGCGACTTTTGAGATAGTCTTTTACTCATGCAGGGACTATTGGAAGCTCGGTAGCACTTTGTGGAGCCAGGGCGACAGGTCACTGATCACCTCTTCGCTAATCTCATGGCCCATATTGTACTCGTGATACTCCGGTGTGTAGCCCGCCGCCACCAGGAAGTCCCTGGAGCGGCGAGCCCGGTCGGGGTTGTCCTGCAAGCCGTGGGCAATAAACACCGGCTGGGTACGCCGGGGCGGCAACCGGCCGCGGAGCGTATCTGGGTCATTGATGCCGGTGCTGAGACAGGCAACGCCCGCGAAAAGGTCCGGCCGCGCCAAGCCCATGTTGTAGGCCATGGCGCCTCCCTGGGAGAACCCCACCAGCGCCACCTTCCCCGGAGGCACGCGGTACCGCTCAATCACCTCTCCGAAAAAGTCGGCCAGCATCCTCTCCCCTCGCAAGGCCTGCTCGTGCTGGGCCTCGGGCGGGCTGCCATCGTCCCTGGGGGGACGCCACGAATAGCCCACAATCCCCTGCCCTATCAGCACGGGTATTGGCGCGTTGGGGCAAACGTAGAGGTAGCCCCTGGGGTCAAAGGCGGGCGCAAGGCTGGCAAGGTCGTACATGTGCGCCCCATACCCGTGCAGCAGGATGACCATGGGGTAGCTCTCGTTGGCATCGTACCCCTCAGGGTTAACGGTGACGTACACCAGGCTCTTGCCAGACTGCGGCTGGGCCAGCATGGGCACCTCCGGCGTTCGTGTGGAGGCTATTATGACGGATTGGGGCGGCAGAAGTAAGTATCTGGGCACGGCTCCGCCGTGTCCAGATACTCAAGTTGCTAGTCTCCCGCCCTTCACCTTCAATGGGGATGAAAGAGGGTCAGGTGCCAGTCAGCCCGCCAGGGCGTATAATTCTTTCTTATGTACCGAAAGACCCTTGAATGCCCGTGCCTCCTTCACTCGTTGGCGTGGTGAAGGAAGGAAGCATCGGTCAAACCCTCTGGCGAAGGCGCTGCAAGACGGCAGCCAGGGACCTCCAGGGCAGCCAGGCGCCTCTGATCGTCCTCAGGTGGCAGGGCACTTTCAGTGGACTACCCCGAATTCCACGAGAAGCAGGCAGGACTCCCCTGCCCAAGGAGAAGATGCCTTGATTGGTAGCGCAAGTGCGCCTGCCAGGCGGCGCTTTTTCTATGGATGGGTCATCGTGGCGGTGATGTCTCTGGTGGGCGCCTTCGGCATGGCCCTTGCCACGATTAACTTCGCTCTCTTCATCCGTCCCATGGGAGACGAGCTGGGCATTGGCCGCGCCGTCTTTGGTTGGTCGCAAACGGCCAGAATGGCCACGGGAGCCGTCGCCAGCCCCTTCCTGGGCCGCATACTGGACAGGGTAGGATCCCGATTATTGCTGGTCGTGGCAGCCCTGGTGGCCGCAGGCTCCCTGGTGGTCATGGCCTTCATCCAGGGCCCATGGCAGATGGTGGCCCTCTTCGCCATCATGGGCTTCATCGGCCTGGGCGGGCCCGCGGGCAACCTCATCACCACGGTGCCCGTGGCCAAGTGGTTCGTTCGCCAGCGGGGCCGGGCCATGGCCCTGGCCTCGGTAGGCCCCTTCGCCGGGGGCGTGGTCTTTGTCCCTGTTACCCAGCTCCTCATCGCTGAGCTGGGGTGGCGGGGGGCCTGGATCGCCCTGGCGGCCATCGGCGCAGGGGTCATCGTTCCCCTCTCCCTGGTTTTTGTGCGCCGCCAGCCAGAGGACATGGGCCTTGCCCCCGATGGCGATCCACCCAGCGCGGCGTCGGGGGCCTCCCGAGACCGGGAACGTGCCAGTGTGCCTGGGGCAACCAGGGCAACGACCGAGCAATCATGGACCCTGCAGGAGGCGATCCGCTCCTCTGCCTTCTGGCGGGTGACGGCGGTCTTCACCTTGGGGATGTTCGCTCTGGGTACCGTGGGACTGCACCGCATCCCCGATTTCATGGATAGGGGCCTGGCCCCCGGGCTCGTGGCCCTGGCCACCTCCGTGGACGCCGCAGCCGGGGGCCTGAGCACCTTCCTGCTGGGGTTCGTGGCCGAGCGCGTCCCTGCCCGATTTCTCGGATTCGGCGCCTTCCTGGTCCTTACGCTGGCCGTGTACCTGACCATCATAGCCAACACTCCCCTGCTGCTCTTCCTGGCCATGGGCGCCTTCGGCACGGGAATCGGCGGGCTGATGCTGCTCCAGAGCTACCTCTGGGCCGAGTACTTTGGCCGGGGCCACATTGGCAGCATCCGGGGCTTCGTCACGCCCTTCACGCTCCTGTTCGGCGGCCTGTCAGCGCCCCTGGCGGGGTATTTCCGGGACGTCACGGGCAGCTACGCCCCTATCTGGTGGCCCAGCCTGGCGATCTTGCTGGTGGCCGCCTTCCTCATGCTGTTTACACCCCGCCCGGAGAAGGCTGCCCCTCACTAGCGCCTCCCTTGGGCCACGGGCCTTTATCGGTTCCGTTTGTTCGGGAGTGGTAGCCATGTCCCCCGACTGAAGTCGGGGGATGGGTGAACTTTGAACCTGGCACGTATGGTCTTAAACGAACTAACCTAACCCCCTTAATCCCCCTTCCCTCAAGGGAAGGGGGAGAAGATAGGTATGATTCGGTGTGATGCGGCAAGGCCGCATCACACCGAATCCCTAGTCTCTCGTCCCCCTCTCCCTTTAGGAGAGGGACGAGGTGAGGTCTAACCTAACCCCGTCCCCTTCCCTGTGAGGGAAGGGGCTTTTCCTCTCCCTTGGGAGAGGCTACACTTACTACCAGTTTATGGAGAGGGGGCCACCTATGAAGACCGAGGTACGACTAAAGCTCACCCAGCGCAAGCCCTTCGCTGAGGGTCACTCCTTTGGCAGCACAGGCCCCTATGAGCGACTGGTGGGCAAGGTGGAGTTTGCCCTGGACCCTGGGGACCCCGCCAACGGGAACATCGTGGACCTGGGGCTGGCTCCCCGCAATGGCAGGGGCCTGGTGGAGTTCAGCGGCGACCTGGACATCATGAAGCCTGTAGACCTGGGCAAAGGCAACCGCCGCATCCTATACGACGTGAACAACCGGGGGAACAAGACGGTGCTCCGGAGCATGTGCGATGGCGCCCCGAACCCGGACCCCATGACGCTGGCCGATGCCGGCAATGGCTTTCTGCTGCGCCGGGGCTACACCATCCTCTGGCACGGCTGGCAAGGCGACCTCCTGCCTGGGAACGGCCTGCTGACGGCTAACCTGCCCGAGGCTCAGGAAAACGGCAAAAGGCTGCGCGGCACGGTGCGCCAGGAGTTCATCGCCGAGCGAGATGGGGTGCTCACCATGCCCCTTAGCGGCGCGCCGGTCATCCGCTCCTACCTGGCGGTGGACATGGACACCCGCCATTCCGTCTTCACGATGAGGGAGCGAGAGGCAGACCCTCGCCAATCCCTGAACGCTGGCGACTGGGCCTTCGCCAAGGCAGAGAAAGACCCCAGGACCGGCCAGGTCAAGGTCACGCCCTCCCCTACCGACTGCTACGTAAAGGGAGGCTTCAAGCCCGGCTGGATCTACGAGCTTGTCTATGAGACGGAGGGATCCCGAGTCATGGGCCTGGGCATGACCGGCATCCGTGACCTCACTTCCCTGCTGAAATACGAGAAGGCGGACGCCGCCGGCCAGCCAAATCCACTGGCCGGCACGGTGGAGAAGGCCTATATCGCTGGTTCTTCTCTCAGCGCCAGGGTCATCCGCCAGTTCGTTTACGATGGCTACAACGCAGACCCCGCGGGCCGCCGCGTGTTTGACGCCGCCTACGTCCACGTTTCCGGGGGCGGTCGCGTCTTCGTCAACACCCGCTTCGCCCAGGTGGGACGGTTTCCCCGCCAGCACGAGGAGCATTCGTGGCCTTCCGAACGGTACCCCTTCGCCTACACTCCCGTGCCCGATCCCTTCACCGAGGAGCTGGACAGCACCTTCAAGCGTCCGGGTACGGACCCGCTGGTCATGCACACCCATTCAGGGACAGAGTACTGGCAGCGCCACGCCTCCCTGGGCCACACCGACCCTCGCAGCGGCGACGACCTGCCCCTGCCGGAGGAAAGGGTGCGCATGTACGTCCTGTCCGGCGCCCAGCACGCCGGCGCTACCGCGCCCCTGGAAGACATTACCCAGCAGGCCCCGAACACCATGGCTACCAGCCCCTTCCTCCGCAACGCCCTGTCGTTGATGGACGAATGGGCCACTCATAGCACGCCCCCGCCACCCAGCCTGGTGCCCTCCCGCGCCAGCGGTACTCTGGCCCCGGCGGAGGTGGTGAAAGCGCACTTCCCGAAGGTGCCAGGAGTCAACCTGCCCATTAGCCCAAGCCGGCTACCCCGGTACGACTACGGCCCCGACTTTGACAAGAAAGGCGTTGACACCCAGCACCCGCCCAGGGCCGTGCCAGGCCAGGAGTACCCCGTCCAGGTGCCGGCCGTGGACGCCGACGGCAACGAGCTGGGCGGTCTGCGCTCGCCGGAGATTGAAGCGCCCGTGGGAACGCACACGGGATGGAGCCTGCGACGCAAGGGTTTTGCGGAAGGCGAGATGGCCAGCCTTACAGGTAGCTTCATCCCCTTTCCTCGCACCAGAGCGGAGCGGGAGGCCAAAGGCGACCCTCGCCCGTCCATTGAGGAGCGCTATCCCACCCACGCCGCCTACGTGCGAGCGATAGCCAGGGCGGTGGAGAAGCTGGTGGCCCAGGGGCTGCTCCTGGACGAAGACGCCGAGCGGTACGTGGCGGCAGCCATGCGGCGTAACCCCCTGGACCCTACCGTGCCGCTGGCACCGCTGGTGTTGAAATAGATAGAAAGAGGCTAGAAGTCCCCTTCTCCCTCGGGGGAGAGGGGGATCCTTCAGCGAAGGAGGGGAGGGGTCAGAACAGGCGCAACTATTGCGCTAACGACCATAAGGGGGCGGCATGATGCCCCAGCCCTTCGGCTGAAGGGCTGGGGTGAAAAACCATTTTGCAGCAGTTTCTAAACGGGGTGACAATAGCCAACTCTCTCCTTCCTCTTTGAGGAAAGAGTTATATTTAACCTCTCCCCTTCCGCAGCTAGAAGGATGGGATTGTTGTGAAAATCTGGGCACGGCTCCGCCGTGCCCAGATTTTGCACTTACCTTCCCCCCTTCCCCAGAAGCCTCCCAATGGCCTGACGAACGCGCTAGTGGGTCGTTAAACCCTTTAACCCACCGCGGTGATGCCCCGCAGGCTGTATCGGGAACCTTTGGCCCCCCACAACCGTCTTGGTAGTAGAACACGATCCGAGCGTGCCCAGGCACCTGGAAAGGAGGCGTTCGTATGTATCGGAGCACTAGCCCCAAGGCCAAAGGGAGACTGCTATCTACTTTCCTTCTCTTGGGTACGGTGGTCGCCTTGGTTCTGAGTGGCTGCGAGCAGGCCCGGACCCCAACGGGCTCTGCCTCAAACCTCACTAGAGAAAGGGATACCACGAATGCACCCCCGGGCGAGACAAGGAATGACTCAAGCGGCGTTGGCAACTCTCCTGTAGTGGTGGGGGATCAGTCCATGCGCTACCAGTGGGGAGGCCAGATCGTCGTCAGCGAGCTGCGCGGGATCGAGCTCGTAAGACCGTGCGATACCTGGGCGCTCAGCTTTGGTTCCCCTGAACCTGAACGTAAAGCGACCGATAACGCCGGCCGTAAGATGGTTGTCTGGGGCGTCGTGGTGCGAGGAGCCACGCCCGACGGACGCCAGACCATCAGTGTGGAAACCGTGTACGGCCCCGACGATGCGATGCCCGAGGTCGCGGTTCCGGAGTATCCTTGCCCAGGTGGGATACGGGAGCAGCTCTATAGCTGGGTGGGCGTGGTGGTGGTGAGCGAGTTGGAGGGCAGGCATCTTGAGTTGGATCGGGGATGCGACACCTGGGTGCTGCTGCCGCAGTCGGATGACGTGGCTAAGAAGCTGGAGGCCTACTCGGGCAAGAAGATTGTGACCTGGGGCGTGGTCTCCACCGAGCCAAGTATCTACATGCGCCCGACTATCTCCGTATCATCGGCCCATGGGCCTGATGAGCCGGTGATCGCTCTCTACGTTCCAGAATACCCGTGCTCCGGCACAGTGACTCCAAGACCACCGATGTGCAGGCCAACGGAGATGGACCTGTTTGCGGGCGAGATTGCCGCCATCGGCAAGGTAGTCCGGGAAGGCGACAACATGTACCTGGACACCCCTTCCGGCCGGATCGTGCTCAAGTATGATGTCCTGGAGCCTAGAGCAGTGCCACCCAGCTCCACCGGCGAGACAACGGCTGGTGGCATGGTAGGCGGCGTCGCGCCCTCGTATGCGGAGAGCGAAGAATCCGTCGTGGCGGGCAAGTGGGTGGTGGAAGGCAAACAACTCACTATCATGGTGAGGTATATTCGGAGCTGGGGCTGCTACGTGTACCAAGAGCCGGTTCCTCCGCCGGACCCAAGTCCTGTACCTTCACCATGGCCCGGGGAAGGGATGGGTGTGCTGTACGGCCAGGTCAGGATAGGCCCTCTGTGTCCCGTGGAACCGTGCCCGAACCCTACACCCGATGTCTACTCTTCCCGGTACCTGGTCCTGGAATCGGAGGCGGGGAAAAGACTTGAGGTGCCGCTGACGCAGGACGGGTGGTTCAAGGCCCAGGTGGCAGTGGAAGTGTACAAGGTCACCCTGACCAACTGCGACTTCCTCGGGTGCAAGACAGCCCTGCCGCGGAAGGTAGAGGTGGTTGCCAATGAGGTGACCACGCTGGAGATCAATATTGACACCGGCATTCGCTAGTGTCCTGACAGGAGAACAACCGCTGTTATTGGTCTAGCTTTTTGCGGCTGTAGCGAGAGTCGGGCCGAGGCATCGGCCCGTGACTTGCTAACCTGTTTCTTCACAACCTCTCAATGAAAAAAAGGGGTGGGAGGAAAATCTGATTTCATGTAGCAGAGGCATAGTCCGGTTCATAGCCAGCGTAGGTCTAGGCCTGGTTATCTCAGCAGCATTAAGCTATGCCATGCTCCTCTACGCGCTGGCCCTTAGCTTTGATGGGCCCGGCCGACTGAGCACTTCAGCCGCCGTGGTCTGGATATCTATCGCGCTAGGCACGTCCGTGGGTGGTCTTGGACTAGCATTCGTAGCGTTGCGCTGGTTGCTGCGCTCTACTGCGGGCGCCATTCTAGGACTGCTGCCAGGGGCAGTCCTGTGCCTGTACCTCTTGAATATGGTTGTGCGGGAGGCCATCAAGCTCGCGGGGAGATAGGCTTGTACAGTGATGACCGCGTGGCCTCCGTCCCAGAATGCCATTTACCATAGGCCAGTTTAGTGCAAAAGCCCTCAAGAAAGTTTCACCTCTCGTCAACAAGGGCGAGCCTCTGTGAACAGTACTTGAACTTTCTGCGGCCTGACTTGACACTTAGGCTAAGGCAGCTACTGGTATCTATGCCCTTGCTCTATTCAAACGGTCAATGGCCTCTGGCATCAACTTATCCTGCCTCCGGTGATGAAGAGGACTCATCCATTGACGAAGAGATAGCTTTGATCTTGAGTACAGGTGAAACTGCCAGCCACAGCACACCAAGCAGTCCCACACACGCTCCTACCACCAGCGTCAGGCGCATGCCTATGACCTCACCGAGCACGCCTGCCACAAGGGACCCAATTAGCATTGCGCTTAGCTCAATAACCCGTATGCTAGCGTTGACGCGTCCGAGCATTCGCCCTGGGGTGATGGCTTGACGAAGGCTCATCTGATTGATTTCGTGAACGGTCATCGGGCCGTCTCCCAATTGCTGCGCTACTAGGAACGCCCCGGCAACAAACAGTGGTCCGCTGGCCGCGGGGATAAAGAATATGGACAGCACGAAAATCAGCAATCCGCCGACCATAGTTGGCCCCACCCCGAAGCGGTGCGTAAGCCGTCCCGCATAGACCGCGCCAAATATGGCGCTGACACCGCCTACCGCGAATATCGTTCCCAGCGCACCTGGCTGGAATCCCAGCTCCCTGATGCCGAAAACTAAAATCAATGCACCGACAACACCGGTTGAGAACCCCAAGGCGAGAGTGCTACCCGCGATTGGCCGGAGAATGGCATTACTCCAGACTAACGACAGACCCTCTGCAACCTCTCGCCGCAGGTCTGAAGCCTTGGAAGCAAACTCCGAACTTGGCTCGCTCCTGTGGACCAGCGCCAGAGAGATACCTGACACAAGAAATGACAAGGCGTCAATTGCCGCAAGGGCTATGGCGCTTAGGAGCTGGGAAATCCACCCACCAACGCTAAAAGCAATGACCTCTACTACTGACTCGCTGGCCGAAAGCTTGCTGTTGGCTTCCACGAGGTCTTTTTTTAGGACAAGGGAAGGGAGATAAGAGCGGTAGGCCACGTCGAAGAATATGGTGAGGACTCCGCTGGCGAAGGCTACAAAGTACAGATGCTGGATGCGTAGCTGGCCTATGAAGAAGGCGGCGGGGATGGACCCCATGAGCGCCGCTCGGCCAAGATCGGCGGCAACGAGGATGGGACGGCGCCGCAGGCGGTCAACCCACACTCCAGCAACGAGTCCAACAATGAGCCCTGGCGCAACACGGAGTGCCGCTAGCACACCCATCTGGAATGGCGTAGCATGTAGGACGAGCACCGCAGTGAACTGGAGTGCTCCCATCAACGTTCCAAATATGGAAACCGTCTGGCCAGTCCACAGCTTTATGAAGTCGGCATTCTGCCAGAGACCCGCAAGTTTTGGAAGTCGCAATTCTTTGTCCGACTGCTGACCGCAGGCTAAGAGTGACTTTACCGCACCTAACAGTGTGCTGAAAAGGGTCTCTCAGCCAGGGTTCGTATCTACGTTATGTAAAAGACTCAAAGCCCCCGCTGTTGTCTATTCTCATACGGTCGTTTCAGGAGGTGTCTTATGACTACCCCTACCCTGGAGAGGGCCACGCTGGCCGGCGGGTGCTTCTGGTGCACGGAAGCCGTGTTCCAGCAGGTGCGAGGCGTCAAAAGCGTGCTGTCCGGGTATACTGGCGGCAGCATCGCCGATCCCACGTACTACCAGGTGTGCACCGGAACCACCGGCCACGCCGAGGCCGCCCAGGTCACTTATGACCCCAGCGTCATCTCCTATCGTGAAATCCTGGAGGTCTTCTTCGCCACCCATGACCCGACGACGCTGAACCGCCAGGGGCACGATGTGGGCACGCAGTACCGCTCGGCGGTTTTCTACCACAACGATGCCCAGAAAAGGACGGCGGAGGAGGTGATGGTGCAGATGAAGACTCAGGGGGTGTTCCCCAGCCCAATTGTGACGCAGATTGCCCCTGTCGGAGTCTTCTACCCCGCCGAGGAGTACCACCGGGACTACTACCGGCGCAACCCCGAGCAAGGCTACTGCCAGTTCGTTATCTCTCCCAAGCTGGCCAAGTTTCGCCAGCACTTTGCCCAGAAGCTGACGACGGCGGCGACAGGGGGCTAGCGAAAAGAGGTCCGATGAACGTAGGGGCACGGCATGCGTGCCCCTACTGTTCTTGGTTGTCCTGGGTCAGGACGCCGGTCAACCCCCCACTGGCCGTCCTCCCCGCCCTTGCCCGATTGCGTACGCAGGCGGCAGAACCTTGTCACGCTCGCCTGCGCTCTGCATGAGACGACGCTGGCGTACTTAAGGGGCCCCCGGTGCAAGAAACACGGGCGCGCCGTTTGCGTCCAGGAGTTGCATCTGGGGCGAGCCGTCCGGCCCGACGCTTATCTTGCCCCGCAGCCTGCCGCTCGTATCCATAAAACTCAGGATGGCCGAGCCGTCTTTGTCAACGTACTGTGCTGAACGAATCTCCCCTTTTCCGTCTAGAAGCGCCATCCTGGGACTGTCAATGAGCACCAGGTTAGGTGCACCGTCTTGCCCCAGGAACAGCCACGCCCGATCCTGGCCCTTCTGGTCTACAAACGTCAAGCTCGGCCTTCCGTCCGCCAACGTTGTAATGAGCACCCGCGTGATTCCGCTGTCGTCAACGACTTCCAATCGCTTTGTCCTGACCGTCTCCTCTACCGCGGGCGTTGGACTTGCCGCAGGCGTTGCCGTTGGCGCTGCCGCACTCCCCGTGCACGCGCCGGACAGCGCCCCAACTACCGCGGCAACGCCTACCGCCACGACCAGACGTCCAAACAAGACAACAGATTCTCTGATTGGATGAACACGGGTGTAGTACATCGTTCTTATCTCCTGCCTGGTGTTGTTTCTCATGGTGAGATTCGTTGCAGTTCCAGCGAAACGAGACGGGATATTACCCCGAGTCCAGCGAGGCAATGGCGTCCTGCAGGGCTGCTCTCACTTGTCCGTTGCTTTCGCTGTCCAGAGCCTGCTTCAGATCGCTCACCACAGACCGGTCGCCCATGCGTGAAAGCCCCAGGACGGCCCTGAGCCTCACGCTTGAGGAAGGGTCGCTATTGAGAAGCGTTACCAGAGGACCGATGGCTTCTCTTGCGTGCATGTCGCCCAAGGAAAGAGCAGCTTCCGAACGCACGGCCTCGGTAGGTTCTTGTTCAGCGTGCAGCTTGGCAATGAGGGCCCTCACCACTTCTGGGCTCGGCACGTTCTTAATGCTGAAGACGGCTTCCCAGCGGCGATAGTCGTCCGGGTCGCTCAGCCCCTTCAGTATCTCTTCCCGCCCCTCCGCCTGGTAAAAGAAGGCCAGGGCAATAGCGCTATTCCGCACGACCATTGGATCCGAGTCCGACAACCCTTTGACAAGCAGCGGTTTGACGGTCGCCCCGCTGCTTTCAATATTCCCTATGGCCCACAAGCTGCGCCAGCGGGGATGGGAGTTATCATCCTGCATCGCTCGTTCCCCCAGGAACGGCAATGCCCTTGCATCCTGAAGCTCCCCCAGGGCATTAACGGCGTCCCAACGCGTTTTCCAGTCCGGGTCTCGCGTTTGGGCGATGAACCTTTCCAGGGCCTCGCTGCTTATCGGCGGCGTATCAGCCGGGCTGGCCAGCATAGTTGCTGTCGGGACTGATGAAACGAGCGAAGGCGTCGGGGAAAGCACAGCGACTGCGGAAGCATTCGCAGGCGTCGCCGAAGCAGCCGGGTTCTCAGGAGCCGCCTTTGCACATGCAGTGAAGGCAAGAAGGCCAGACAGGACCCAGAAAGCTCCCGGCCAGATGAGACGTTTGGACTGTCGCATGAGTTGTTGTCCGCCTCCAGCGGACGAGCCTGGCTCGGTGCTGCGTTATTGTCACCATGATAAGACAAAAAGAGGGGCCTACGTACGGTAGGCCCCTCCGCGCAAACCGATTGCCTTACAAGGCGCTTTAGCCCAATTTGGAGTCCCTGGCAAACATGGCCGACCCGTAGTGTTCCACAGGGCCAATGCCTGTCACCACTCCCTCGTCGCGGATGACGTTGAACACAAACAGTTTCGCATCCTTGACTGGGTTCGGCAAGTTCACCTTAACGCTGAGGAGCCCTGGCCCCACAACTGTTACGGTGGTGCTTCCAGTGACGTCGGTGAAGGTCAGAGAATTCTCTTTTGCCTCGGACGCCAGCATGCTCGTCAGGTTGGCGGTGACAGGTTGCCCCGCCTCGCTGCAATAGAGCAGGTATTGGCTCTTTTCCTTCACCTGGAGCACCTGTATGTCAACCTTCTTCCTGTCTACCACGCTCGCCACCAGGGCACCGAACTGATTGCTGGTATTTGAGTTGGATGTAGCCATGGCGTCAAGTTTGGCTTCCAAAGCGGCTACGCCGGCGTCCAGGGCGCTCGCCCGGGTATTCACCCAATATCAGCTGCTTGTTCAGCGGTTCCCGGCCTTCAAGGCTGAGTCGCTTAGGAGTGAGGTAGCCGTGTGGATCGGTGAACTCCAGCCCCGGGATATCTCAGCCGCCTATAAAGTGAAGGTCTCCTATAGGGTTTGGACTCCGCCAAAGGTTGTGGTGCTAACTCCCCAGTTACAACCGAAAGCCCCACATCGCTTCGCGGATGGTTCACTCTGTCTGTACTGGCCCCATGAGTGGACGTGGAGGCCCGATGAATTGATAGCTGAAACTATCGTCCCGTGGACGGCCCTTTGGCTGCTTTACTACGAGTTGTGGCTAGAAACGGACGAATGGCTCGGTCCCGAAGCGCCGCATCAGGCCAAAAAGCAGGAGGGGGACAACGTAGCGTGACGCCGGACAGCTACTTGGCTTCAGTGCTAAACAAATATGCCGTCCCCCGCGACCACGTGCGTCAGGTGGAACTGGTGGCAGCTGACCTCTACCCAGCACAAGAAGAGGGCGCCCCGTTGCTGGGGCGCCCTCTTCTTTAAGGACTAGCTCTCCTAGGGCTTGCCTTTGCCCTTGGCCTTGCCGACGATGGTCACCGAATCGGTCCCGGAGAATGGCACTCCCTCCAGGGTCTTACCGCGGAGAATTCCTTCGGTGTCCCCGGTCTGGAAGCCGGCATCCTGCGTGTTGAAGTGGCAGACAAGGTCGAGAATGCCGTCGCCGTTGACGTCCTCGGCCGCGCACTTGGACAGGCTGGCCTCGTTGCCGGTGGCGCCGAAGGTGAGCGAAGTCACGTCAACGTCGCTGGCGTCCAGCGCTTCCGTTGAAATGATAGCGACGGGGATCTTCCCGTTGCTCGCGGGGTTGATCGGGTTGTCGTCGCTGCCAGGCTTGATGTCGATGGTGGCGATGGGCAACGCGCCGGTCTCATCGAACTCAAGCGGCTCATCACCAGGCCCGAACGAACCAGCAGGGACACCGTCGATGGTGAAGGTGATGGCGGGCGCTCCTTCGTCGCTGAGATTCTGCACAATCAGGTTTCCGTCCTCGTCGAAGGCTGCGTAGATGCTCGCAGCGGCACCATCACCGGCGGTGATCGTAAAGACGATCTCGGTGCCGTCCTCAAGAATTATGGCGTAATCTAGGGAGCCTTCCTCAACCGTGGTCAGCTCCGAGCCACAGGTGATCGTAAAGCTCGAACTCGACGATGACGGTACGGTCCAGCGCGTGGTCTGTTGATCGACTCCGACTCCGCTAAGGAAATCGTATTGACAGCCGAGATTGTGCGGATGGGAGGGCCAGCTGGGGAATTTGGCGGCGCAACTCCCGAAGTCACAGAAAATAGAACCGTCCCAGTGCTGCCCATCCGGGCCGTCAATTGTTCCCCAGAAATCGCTCGTTATTTCAACCGTGTTCGTCCCGAGGAATATGCTGCCTTGGGCAACAGTAAAGCCGATGCCATCGGGCGTTGTCTGGCAGGTGTCGCAGTCCTCAACGTCCCAGATGCTGGTTATTCGACCTCGCATCTTGCGAAGAATTTCTGCCCAGCCTGCTTCATTCCCCCCAAAGGGAGAGGTCAAGAACTCTTCTTCGCCCAGGCCAAACCAGAAGAGAGCCAAGGAGTCGGAAACTCCTGAAGACTTGATGGTAGCCGCTGTCGTGTCCGCGTCCTTCGCTGAGGTCGACCACGTTAGCGAAGCGTCTACCCAGGTGCTACCGTTCCATGACTTGTCGATGTCGTTCGGGATGCCGTCGCCGTCCTTGTCGGGGTCGCAGGCGTTCCCCAGGCCATCATAGTCTGGGTCGAGTTGATGGGGGTTGTACACTTGGGGGCAGTTGTCGGTGTCGTCGATCACCCCGTCGCTGTCGCTGTCGGGCTCACAGGCGTCGCCTGTGCCGTCGCCGTCGGCGTCCGCTTGATCGGCGTTGGCGGTGTTCACGCAGTTGTCGGTGTCGTCGATGACGCCGTCGCCGTCGGTGTCGGCCTCACAGGCGTCGCCGATGCCGTCGCCGTCGGCGTCCGCTTGATCGGCGTTGGCGGTGTTCACGCAGTTGTCGTCGGCGTCAGCCACGCCGTCGCCGTCGGAATCGACCACCGCGGGCCCGTCAACCGTCAGCGTTCCTATCAGACGACCGTCTGAGTCTTGATTGGAGCCCGAAATCTTGAACCCGTAGGTGTCGCCAGCACCCACGGTGAGGTCAACGCTGCCCGAGTAGCTGAACCCGCCAGAGGGCGAAGCGCAACAATTCACCGGGCCCGCATCGACGAGAGTCGTTGTTGTAACGGTTGAGCCATCGTCAACGAACGCTTCAAGGCCCACACGCACCTGGAAGAAGGCGTGGTAGCCGGTGTAGACGTAACTCAAGGTCACCGTTCGAGAGGTCGCGGCTGTGGTCGAGAATTCCCAAGATCCGGACCCGCAGCAGGCAGATTCAGGTGTCTCGGCGTTGGTCTCCGGGTCGGCGTTGACCCAGTACTTGAATTCTGCCGGGGCGGTGCTGCCGTTGGAAACAACCTGTGTAATGCCCGTCCCGCTGCCGGTCCACGGCGAGTCTTCAGGGTTCGCCATGGCCGTGGACGCGAAAAAGGCAGTGAGCAGTGCCACGGCGAACACAAGCGAGAGCTTCACAAAGCTCGGCTTACGGAGCAACGATCCTCTCATGGTCTCTCCCTTTGCCCTTCCCTCAGGGCACGAATATCCAATCCGGTATTTCCCATATCAACCTGACCCGGCCTAGTCCGATGGGACGAGAGGGGAATACTCCCGGTCTTGGGAGCCCGTCAACCATCGTCTCCTCGCTCTTCGAGTGAGGTTTCGCCCGTCCCCAGCTTGTGTCAGCATCATTCATCGTCATTCAGGACCACGGTGAGCCACGGAGACCATTGCGCAGGGCGAATAGGTGTATACGGCTCAATCCCTGATACTTTGGCATCAGTCCTCTTATAAGACAATACGTAGGTTTACGGGCATAGCGGTACTGCGTTCTACGGTCGCCTGCTGGTCAAACGCGTCGCGCTGGCCACCACCTGTCGCGTTGTTCCTCTCTGGCATCCCAGCTATAATGCTCTTTATGCTGTCTCCACAGTCGCTTCACACAAGAGCAAGACCACTTGGCCCCGCCACGGAGAGTTGCCGTCAAGGAATACGCCAGGACAAGGAGCACATCCATGACCACTCCTTTTGATACGAAGCACAAAAGCCGCACCATCACCCAGGGGCCGGAGCGCGCCCCTGCCCGCGCCATGCTCCGCGCCATGGGCCTGGACGACGAGGCCCTGGGCCGCCCCTTCATCGGCGTGGCCAACCTGGGCAGCGAGGTGACGCCCTGCAACTTCCACCTGGGCCGCCTGGCCGCCAGGGTCAAGGAGGGCGTCCGCTCCGCTCGCGGCACGCCCTTTGAGTTCGGGACCATCACCGTCAGCGACGGCATCTCCATGGGCACCGATGGCATGAAGACCTCGCTGGTCAGCCGCGAGGTCATCGCCGACTCCATTGAGCTGGTGGCGCGAGGCGAGTGGTTTGACGGCCTGGTGACGGTCGCCGGCTGCGACAAGAACATGCCCGGCTGCCTGATGGCCATGGCCCGCCTGAACATCCCCGCCGTCTTCGTCTACGGCGGCACCATCCTGCCCGGCGTCTGGCGGGGTAAGGACATCAACATCCAGGACGTGTTTGAGGCGGTGGGAGCGCACTCCCGTGGCTCCATCAACGACGCCGAGCTGCTGGAGATTGAGCGGCGGGCTTGCCCTGGCGAGGGATCCTGCGCTGGCCTCTTCACCGCCAACACCATGTCCACCTTCATTGAGGCCCTGGGCATGTCCCTCCCCGGCGATGCTGCTATCCCTGCCATTGACCCGCGCAAGACCGAGGAGTGCAAAAGCGCTGGCGAGGCGGTGCTGGATCTGCTGAGGCTGGGCATCAGGCCCAGGGACATCATGACCAGGGAGGCCTTTGAGAACGCCATCACCGTGACCCTGGCCATGGGTGGCTCCACCAACCTGGTGCTCCACTCCCTGGCCATGGCCCACGACGCCGGTGTTGCCCTGTCGCTAGACGACTTCAACCGCATCAGCGACCGCACGCCCTACATCGCCGACATGAAGCCCGGCGGAAAGTACGTCATGGCCGACCTGGGTCGAATCGGAGGCGTCGCCCAGGTGATGAAGCGCTTGCTGGACGCTGGCCTCCTCCACGGCGACTGCATGACGGTGACTGGCAAGACCGTGGCTGAAAACCTCAGGGACGTGAAGCTGGCGGAAGGCCAGGACGTCGTGTATCCCGTGGACAGGCCTCTCCTGCCCACCGGGGGGCTGATTATTGTAAAGGGCAACCTTGCCCCGGAGGGCGGCGTGATAAAGGTGGCGGGGAACCAGCACCTCCAGCAGTCTGGCCCAGCGAGGGTGTTCAACAGCGAGGCTGACGCCTTCGCTGCCGTGCAGCGCCAGGAGATCAAGGCGGGCGACGTGGTGGTCATCCGCTACGAAGG
>JACQUH010000345.1 GCA_016210375.1 Chloroflexota bacterium | reverse complement strand
CTCCCTCAGCATGACAATGGGGATGACTGTCCAATTAGTCACAGACCATAAGGGGGCGGCATCATGACGCAGCCTACAGGCTGCGGTGTAGAAAGCCATCTTGAGATAGTTACTAAGCCGGTATGCTGTTCGCAGTAGTTGGTTTCGGGCTACCTGCTGCGCTGGACTTGCGAGCGCGCGTCCCTCTGGCAGCACCGCGCGCCGTCTATGACCTGGGCTGCGGGCCCGGCACGGCCACCGTGCTCAAGGAGCGCTAGCCCTGGGGCCGGGTTCCCGGGAGCACACCCCTCAAGACAGCCCATCCCCCTACAGAGTATAATCTCTGCCATGAGGGAGTCCCGGCCCCAAAAGACTGCTGCAGCCGCCCCGCCGGAGGGAGGGCCTAGCCACGCCCTGCGCAGCACACGGCCTTCCTCGGGAGAAGTGATCGGCCAGCTCAAGAGGGCGATCCAGGGAGGCAAGCCATGGCACACCGCTCTCCTGGAGGCCATAGGCCAGTGGCCGATGGCCTGGGAGGATAGAGACGGCGTCCGCTACCAGTACCTCCTTCTGGGCGAGGCTTTTGACTGGCTGGCCCTGGCCGGCCGTCTGCTGGATGAGACCGATGGCCTGGTGCCTGCCGAGGCGAAGGCAGACCTCCTGTTTCAGGGGAGACTGCCAGAGGGGGTACCGGAGACGGAGTTCCAGGCGCTTCTTGGCATAGAGAAGTACCGCGGGCACCTCAATTACTTCTACGGCGTGGAGGTGGAGGAGGCAGTGCTCCTGGCGGCGGAGGAGGAGGTACGCAAGGAGCGCGCCTCCAGAGGCCTGTCCGAGAGCCGGGACATCACGGACCAGGCCTGCCAGCGCATCTACGGCCAGCCGCAGCGGGAGCTGCTGGCCGCCTTCCTCGCCGACACAGGCCGCCCGCCTTCCGATAGGCTCTCCCTCTCTGGCCTCAAAGAGTTCACCTACTGGCTTTTCAGACGCCGGCTTGCCTGCACCGATAGCTCAAAGGTGGCCAGCGACACCAAGAAAGGCCTGGAGTGCCTGGCGAGGATGGCAAGAGGAGCGACCTCGGATTCAAGTCTCCCACTCTGATGCGGAGAGGGAGACTACAGAGGGAGAGGTCATCCCTTATCGCTTCGTGTTCAGCATCCCCTGCTGGGCGAAGACCTCCGCCAGGGTGGCGATGCCCTCGCGGATGGCGTTGGGACGCTCGTAGCCGAAGCAAAGCCGCAGGTAGTTGCCGCCTCCACCGGAAGGCGAGAAGCTTGGCCCCGGCAGGTACGCCACGCCCCTGGCCCGCGCCTTCTCCGAGGCCGCCACGGTGCTGGACCCCTCGGGTAAGCCCAGCCACAGGTACAGCCCGCCGTCGGGGTGCGATACCGTCGCCACGGAGCCCATGTACTCGCCGATGGCGCCGATCATGGCGTCGCGACGGGTGCGCAGGATACCGTTGATCTCGTCCACGTGGTCGTCCAGGTGGTCGCGCAGGTAATACAGCGAGGCCAGGGTAGCGAACTCGCTGGTCGGGCGGCCCCAGTGCATGGCGTTGATGCGGGGCAGCAGCTCCTCGGGTGCCGTCAGGAAACCGACGCGCATAGCCGGACCCAGGATCTTGGAGAAGGTGCCAGAGTACAGCACCATGCCGGAGTCGTCGTAGGAGCCGATGGCGGGGGAGCGGGCGCCTTCAAAGCGCAGGTCCTCGTAGGCGTCGTCCTCGTAGATAGGGATGCTGTACTTCTGGGCAACCGCCAGGATGTCCTTGCGCCGCTGCATCCCCATGTCGGTGCCCAGGGGGTTCTGGAAAGAAGGGATGGTATACACCATCTTGGGCTTGACCTCAAATCGGGCCAGGTCCCTGATGACCTGCTCCAGGGCATCGGGCCTCATGCCCTCCTGGTCCGTGGCGACGCCGACGATGCGGGCTTTGAGGTTGCGCATGATGCCCAGGGTGCCAACGTAGGTGTATTCCTCGGTGAGGAGCACATCGCCAGGGTTGGCGAGGAGCTGGACGAAGAGGGCGATGGCAGGCCCGGAGCCACCGGTGACCAGCACCTGGTCCTGGTGGACGGTCATGCCGCGCTCGCGCTTCAGCTTGTCGGCGATGAACTCGCGGAGCTCCGGGTGCCCCTGGGGGTCCGGGTAGCGGACGAGGTCGCGGCCCTTGTCCTTAAGGGCCCTGCCCAGGGCTTCATGGAGGCCCTGCCAGGGGAAGGAGTCCGGGTCGGGGAAGCCGGTGCCGAAGTCGTACCTGGCCCGAGCTGCGGCGCGGCCGGCAGCGCCCGGGGGCACCCGCTCGGCGATGAGCTTGCTGAAGTCAAACCGTTGCCCAGTCATGATGCGCTCCTCTTGGGGCTACGTTCTGCCGCTCGCCATACTATACGGGCAAGCGGGCAAAGGGGCAAGCAGGTGACGGAGGATGCGGGCGAGGGGTAAGGTGCAGGCACGCCGCCCCTTGAAGGGGAAGGGGCGGAAACGCTGATGGCAGAGCATCGTTGAAGTGGGTCTGGCAAGCTCCTTCAGGGCTGGCGGGTCAGCCAGCGAGCTGGGCGCAGCCCTCGCCAACCAGCGCCGCCAACCGCTCCGCCAGCTCTGCACAATAGCTGGTGCTTACCAGGGGCATCTCCAGCCGGGTGCGTCGTCCGCTCCAGGCGATGTCCAGGTGCACCTTGTCCGGGCCGGGGTACTCCAGAAGGAGCTGCATGGCAGACTTCAGAAGGTATGCATCGTCCTCGGCGTTGCCCGTGTCCCGCAGGGCAATCACCAGAGTGCGCGCCCTGGGCGCAGGGTGGCCGTTGCCTCTGGCTTCGGCGTTGGCGTTCATACGCTGGGAAGCTGCAGCCAGGGCAGCGCTGTAGTCCGGTGCGGTCTTTTCCGCCTGGGCCTCGGAGGATCCGCCGTCCCCGCTGGCCGGGCCCTTTGGGTCGCCGTTGGCGTGACCCTGGTTGCCGGTGGCATGGGAGGGTGGCGACGCCACCGGAGGGGCAGCCGCAGGGGCTGGGCCGCTAGGCAAAGGAAGGGTGTTGCTACCGGTGGAAGGGGCCTGGGGTTCGGATGACATGGGAATGTCCGCCTGTTCTGGCTCCAGCTCAAAGAGCTGGGCCTCGTTCGCGTAAAGGGAAAGCTGTTCGTCCCGGGCCTGTACCTTGCCGGTGACCTGAAGGAGGGTGCCTTCGGTCCACAGCGCCCTGGTCTGCTCGTACATGGAGGGCCAGGCCACGACCTCTACGCTGCCGCCCAGGAGGTCAAAACCACACGTAACGAACTCCTTGCCCTCCCTGGTGGTGCGCGGGTTGACGAGGGCCACCTGGCCCACCACCTGCACCTTCTGGCCCACGTAGTCCTCTAGCTCGTCCCGGTAGACCACGGCGTTGATGCCCTCCGCCAGGGCGACATGGCGCAGGGGGTTGCCCTTGATCGGCTTGCCCAGCAGCTCCTTCTCCCACTCATTTATCATCTGGTCAGTAGCAGGCTCGCCCTTCAGCAGCTCCACGGCGCTGACGGGGGAGGCCGCACCCTCGCCCAGCATGTCAAAGAGGTTGGACTGGCCGGACTGGCGGGTGCGGCTCTCCAGGTGGGCCACGGCCATGAGGCGTTCCACAGAGGCCAGGAGGTCTCCCCGGGGGCCGAAGGAGTCCAGCGCGCCTGCCATGACCAGGCTCTCCATAGCCTTCCTGTTGACGGCGGCCAGGTCGGCCTTGCAGCAGAAGTCGTCCAGGGTGGCGAAGGGGCCTTTAGCCTGACGAGAGCGCACCAGCGACTCCATGGCGCCGGCGCCCACGTGCTTGATGGACCCAAGGCCAAAGCGGATAGCCACCTCGCCCTTCTCGTCCAGGTCAATGGTGAAAGACACGTCGCTGCGGTTCACATCGGGGGGAAGGACTCGGATTTTCTGGTGGGCGCACTCGTCCATGACCACGGCCACCCGCTCCTGGTTACCCATGTGGGAGTTGAAGAGGGCGGTCAGGTACTCCACGGGGTAGTTG
>JACQUH010000344.1 GCA_016210375.1 Chloroflexota bacterium | reverse complement strand
ATCCTAATTGTTGTTGTGAATATCTGGGCACGGCTCCGCCGTGCCCAGATATTCACGTTTACTATTTCCTCTTTCCCCCGGGAGACGGGGGATTCAGGGGGCCAAGTGGTTCTCAGCAGAGGATCATACCGCAAGCTATCGGCAGTACTATAGCGGATTGACAACCCAGGACACTAGGGGTCGGGCGCTACGGCGGCAAGCTGGTGCTCCAGGCGGGACTGAAGGGCCGAGAGGCCCGGGCTGAGTCGGACGGGGTACTGGGGGGCCCCCCGTAGCGCCTTGTACCGGTGCGGCAGGCGGGCGAACTCATCCTGGAAACGAAGGCGTATCTCGTCCAGGGAGGGCAAGGAGTGAAGGATGCGGCCGCCCTCCATAACTCTGGCCAGGAGAGGCTGGTCAGCGCCCTCCATACCCTCGTCCCGCAAGGCAATCGTGTCCTCCCGGAGCTGCCCGGCGGCGTCGGCACCGCGATAGACCTGCTTCTGGTCTGCCAGGGAGACCTTGCCGGTGGACAGCTTCAGGACAGGGTGACCAGCATACTTGACCAGCTTGTAGGCCATGTCCAGATATGGGGCGTCGGCGGAGACGCCCATCTTGGTGCCGACGCCGAAGCCTCCAATGGGAGCGCCAGCCCGCGCTATCGTCTCCAGCTCGTACTCGTCCAGACCGCCGCTGGCGAAGATGCCGACGTAGACCAGGCCCGCATCGTCCATGACCTTTCGGACCGCTCTACTCAGGGCAATGAGGTCTCCGCTGTCCAGGCGCACCGCCCGCAGGCGGTGGCCAGCGACCTCCATCTCCCTGGCAACGACCGCGGCCTTGCGAGCGCCCTCCAGGGTGTCATAAGTATCAATGAGAAAGACCGAGGCGTCCGGGAAGGTGCGGGCGTAGGCCCGAAAGGCGTCTATCTCCTCTGGAAAGCTGGAGACGTAGGAGTGGGCCATGGTCCCAGCAATCGGGATGCCGTACTGTCTGCCGGCAAGGACATTGCTGGTGGACTCAAAGCCGGCGATGTAGCTTGCCCGGGCCACCTTCAGGCCGGCGTCGGCGCCGTGGGTGCGCCGCAGGGAGAAGTCCACCAGCCGGCGGCCCCCGGCGGCCCACAGGCAGCGCGCCGCCTTGGTAGCGATGGTCGTTTGGAGGTGGACCTGGTTGATGATGTAGGTCTCCACGATCTGGGCCTCGGGGATAGGGGCAGTAACCTCCAGCAGCGGCTCGTTGGGGAAGACCAGGCGGCCTTCCGGGACGGCCCAGACGCTGCCGGTGAATCGGAAGCCTTTCAGGTGCTCCAGAAAGTCGGCGCCAAAGATGCCGGTGGAGCCCAGGTAGTCAAGGTCAATGGGGGAGAAACGGAGACCCTGGAGGTAGCGGAGGACGTCCTCCAGGCCGGCGGCGACAAGGTAGGCCCTCCCTGGCGGGAGGGTGCGAGCGAAGAGGCTGAAGGTCGCCTCGCCGTGCATACCCTCCCGGAGATAGCTTTGGGCCATCGTCAGCTCGTACAGGTCGGTCAGGAGGGCCCACGGGCTGGGGTTGCTGGCTTCCACGGGGTTCTCCTCGCATGCGGGATACGCTTTTGTCCCTGCTTTGGGTGTACCTATGGCACCATTATGTTGGGGCGGGTTGCCAGTGTCAAAGGGATGGGTGATGGAGCGTGGGGGCCGACAATACCTCCGGGTCAGCAGCAAGGATTGGCGGGATTGAGGTGGGTTGACCTCGGCAATACCTGCAATGCCTGTGGGTGTGGAAGTAGTTGCAGAGATTGGTGCGGTTGAGGTAGCATGTGCCGAGATTAGCTACGAAGTTCAGATCGCTGCTCAACACATGGACGCCAAGGCTACGCCAAGCGTTAGTGGGCAACTCATCGACCAAACGTGTGATCGCTTGGCTCTGGCTGGTCAGTGGAGCGAGATCGCCCGTTTTCTTGAGGACCTCCGGAAAGTTGGAAATGGCGACGCGCCTGAATGGAAAGTCTGGCAAGCGGAGGTGGATCTCCGCCTAGGTAACCCCCACAAGTCCGTCGCCTTGGCAAATCAGCTCCTTGCGCCTCCCTGTCTGCCAATGCATTTTAGAGTGAAGGCTCTCCTAATTCGTTCCTCAGCCGCTAGGTTGCGAGGGTTTCTGGGTTCAGCTGAGGAAGACGCCCGAGCTGCGTTGAAAGCAATGGAGAACGATTCTCAGTTCTCGGAACTACGCATGGAGTCTCACCGGCAGCTCGGCGCGGTCTTGGGTACATTAGGGCGGCTCGATGAATCCGTACAGGAGTTCGAGAAGGGACTGCAATTGTGTGCTAAGTCCTCCGACTTGGCTCCTATGGCTATGCTCGAAGACAATCTCGCCATCGTGCTCGCTCAGTTAGGGCAACTGCCGCAAGCACTCATGTACTTTGAGCGGGCTAAGGCGGCGTACAAGAAGATGGGGGACGATACCAACCTGGCTCGGGTGTTGAATAACATAGGACGGCTCTACTACGACCTGGGTCAAAACGACAGTGCATTAGAGGCCTTGCGTGAAGGGAAAGCAGCTGCTGGCGCCAGCAAGTCGATACGTATAGAGGGATCGATTCTCGTAAATATGGGTGACACACTTCAAGGTATGTCTCTATGCGATGATGCCATGCAATGCTACCGCGAGGCAATGGGGATTGCTGAGCAGGTGCTGGAACCAAGGCTTTTCTGTCAAGCCAACATAGGCATTGGCACTACCTATTGCGCGTCCGGAGATTTCGAGAAGGCGCGTATCTTCCTGCGCAAGGCGGAGTATGAAGCCCGAAAAGTTGGCCTAGATTTCGAACTCTCGGTTGCTCTGTTGCACCTCGGGGTTGTTTACATGAAAGGCGGCAATTATAAGGAGAGTACCGACTATTTCACCAACGCCATCACTAAGCTGCAGTCGATCGGGGCCAAGAGAGAACTGCTGAAGGGCTATGTATACTTGGCACTTCTCCACCTTAAGACAAGACGATGGGCTCGCCTCCGCAAATGCCTGGAGTTCGTGGGCAAGATCGTCCGCGAATTGGATTTAGAGGAGCAACTTCTCTTGGAGGTCAAGGAGCTTCCTGAAATAGTTGAATACGCAGCCTCTAAAAGGATATGCGGCCTTCTCTTCCAAGAGATACGTAGCCGACTACAAGCGCGGACCCGGAACTTCGTCGCAGAGGTACCGCTCAGCCGGATTCAAACCGAGGGAGCCTCGAGCTGGCCACTGGTGGAGGTGCACAGCCTCGGAGAGAGCTTGGTTCTATTAGACAACAGGCGCATAAATGAGACTGAATGGCGGAGCCAGAAGGCAAAGGAGATGTTTTTCTACTTGCTTTGCCACCGTCGCGGAGCCACGCGGGAGCAACTCTTAGATGTGCTTTGGCCGGACATTGCTGTACCTTTGAGTAGAAACGCGCTATATAACAATGTGTACCGCTTAAGGAAGGCCGTATACGAAGGGATAATCACGCAGGACGAGGGACGGTACAAGGTAAATCCAGAGAGCCCCCTCTGTTTCGACCTGGAAAGTTACCAGAGTCTGATTGACCGTGCCAATAAACTGCCCAGCGGAAGCAGACAAAGGGCAGAGTGTTTGGAACAGGCTATCCATCTCTACAGAGGCAGTTTTCTAGAAGAATTCTACGCGGAGTGGTGTGACGCTATTCGCTTCCAGGCAGAGGCCTTGTATCTGCAAAGCCTGGCAAGACTAGCCGGATTCTACGCTGCTAGCGGCCAGTATGACCTAGCGACAGAAGCTCTGGAGAAACTCCTTGCATTGGATGAAACAAATCCCACTATCCACGAACAAATCATCAAGGTCCTTATTAAGAAGGGAGAGAGCGTAGCAGCTCACAGACATTACGTCCGGTATCAGGCAATAATGAAAGAGGATCTGAACCAGCATTTCGTCAAAAGCTTTGCCCAGCTTGTCCAAGAAGAATCTATAGCCAGATAGAGCTGATCGCTAAGCTTGCAAAGAGGCCTTCCGACTGAGAAGGCCTCTTTTCTATTCGCCACTGCTTGGTGAGCATTTGGTTAGCAGCATGTTGCAAACTCCTATCCAAATCATTCAAGGAGGAGCAAGATGCAACGGCTCATCAGACACTGGCCCACCATAGTTGCGGTATTCACCGTTCTCGCGGGTGCCTTAGCAGCCTTTGCGGGCTATGACTTCGGCCCGTAGCTAAGATTCTTCGTTCTGCTCTGCCCGATAGCACAGGAGGGGATAGGTGCACCCAAGTAAAGGTTGGGCTTTTCTTCTAGCCCTCGCATTACAGCTCGCCTCCATAAAGGGGCAAGAGTATGTGCCTTGGGCCTATCCCCTCCTGATGGGTAGCTCCTATGGTTTGCTCTTGGTAGGTGCGCTTAGCAACCTCAACATGTGGGGGTTCAGGTTTCTAGTCGTTGGACTGCTACTAAATGTTCTGCCTATGGCGGTCAACCACTGGCATATGCCGGTGGCCCCAGACACACTCATGGCAGCAGGCTTCCACCACGAGGCCGATCTTTCCATTGGTTCTCTCCTTAAGGATTCCAAAAGCGTGCTGCTGGATAGACAGGAAACTCCCTTTTGGTTCCTTACCGATGTATTCCCGATTTCCTGGCCAAAGTCACTGGTGTTCAGCCTGGGAGATCTAATTATTGTGCTGGCGTTGGGATTGATGCTCTGGAGCATCGTCAGAACCCTCCCTCGCCGGCGAAACTTAGAACGGTAAAGGCCCTTTACCGTTCTGAAGAGGGTGATGGCAAGGTAACAATGCCGATGGAGAGCCCTGTTTGGGCTATAAAGTGGGGGTCGGCTGGCTATAATGGCGAGGCTAGTGGGCGGGCGCTTCAGCCGAAGGGCTGACTCCGCCCCACGAAGTCCTGACGGGAGGGAGGTGGCTATGGTCAACGGTAGCGATCCCCAACTCCTCAAGCGCATCCTCGTGGTGGAGGACGACCCCTCTATGGCCAGGCTGCTGGACGCCTTCCTCCAGACCAATGGCTACCGTCCCCTCTCTGCTACGGATGGGCCCGAGGCCCTGGAGATGGTGGAGCAGGAGCGGCTGTCCCTCATCATCCTGGACCTGAACTTACCCAAGCTGAGCGGCTTTGAGGTGTGCCAGCGGGTGAGGGAGGTCTCCCAGGTGCCGATCATCGTCGTCAGCGGCAGGGCCACCACGGTGGACAAGACCCTCGCTCTGGGGATAGGCGCCGACGACTACGTGACCAAGCCCTTCAACCTGCAAGAGCTGCTGGCCCGGGTGCGAGCCCTCATCCGCCGCTCGGAGCAGGCTCCAGAGGCCCAGGGGGTCCTCCAGTTCGGCAGCCTTTCCATTGACCTGGGCGCTCGCCAGGTGGCGCGGCTGGGGCAGGTTATACAGACCACGCCCATTGAGTTTGATTTGCTGAGGCTCCTGGCCTCCAACTCCTCCCGGGTAGTGACCCACCAGGAACTCCTCGTCCGGGTATGGGGGGAGGAGTACGTTGACGACCGAGAGTGTCTGCGGGTGCACATGAGCCACATCCGGCGGAAGATAGAGCCGGACCCCAAGAACCCGCGCCACATCAAGACGGTTCCCGGGGTAGGATACCGCTTCTCTGCCTGTTCCCAGGAGTAAGAAACTATCTCAAAATGGTTTGTCGCTCTGACCAGGAGTTCATTAACAATTCAACCTAACACCCTCGTTCCCCCTTCCCTATCAGGGAAGGGGGAGAAAAAAGTAGGGAAATCCGTGGCACGGCTTTGCCGTGCCACGGATTTCCCTACCAATTCTGTGTCACAGGACACTAGCCGCATCATACCAATGTAAACCTGAATGCGCTCTAGCTTGCCCTTTGCCTCATTTCATTAGTGACGGTCAGCAGGTCAGGCTCTCGCCTGAGCCTGCAAATCCTGCCGCAGGCCCGAGGCGTAGATCTGCCGGAGTGGGCCGCGAAGCAGGCTGAGGCCCATGATCACCACAAATGCGCCGCCTGTAACGGTCAGGATGAGCGGCACGCTCAACGCTTCGGCCAGCGCCCCGTTCACCAGGTTGAATACCGCCATCATCCCGCCTACGTGGAACGTGTATATCCCGCTCGCCCTGCCCCGGACCGAGTCCGGCACCATGTACTGCACCAGCACCTGGGAAAGCGTCATGAACCCCGCCTGAGATGCGCCAATGAGGAACATGGAGGCCCATGCGCCGGACGTCACGCCGGACGCCGCCAGCGCCATGGGGGCTAGCCCGCTGACCAACCCCAGCCACAGCAGCAGCTTGCCGCGTGTGCGCTCACTCTCAATGCCCGCAAGAGTTACAACGATGACCAGCGCGCCAGCGCCGTCGGCCATCATCAACAAGGCGAACCCTTCTTGGCCCATGCCCAGCCTTTCGCGAGCCAGCCCAGGCAGCATAGACTCAAAGGACATGGTAAGCGCGCAGTGCAGCACAGAGACCAGCACCACGGCCAGCAGCACTGGATGGGTGTAGATGTACGAGAAGCCCTCCAGGAAATTGGCGACCGCCCCTTTGGCGCGGTCAATACTGCCTGTGGATTGCGTCTTGATCCGGAGGATTGCCGCCAGTCCATAGCAGTACAGCAGTGCGCACACCACCAGCGACCAGCCGATGTCTACGGTGGCCAGCAGGGGCACGATGAGCAGCGGCCCCATCAGCCGGCTGGCTTGCATGGTTGCGGAGTTCAGGGCCACGGCGTTGAGCAGTCGCTCCTTTGGCACCAGATTGGGTACCAGGGACTGCGACGTCGGCATCTGCACCGCCCGGGCCACGCCATTGACCAGCGACAGCGCCACCATATGCCATACCTGGACCTGGTCTGTGAACACCAGCGCGGCCAGCGCCAGGTTCTGGACAACGTTTATCGCAAAAGACCAGGCCAGCAGCTTCCGCCTGTCAAAACGGTCTGCCATGTATCCGGCAAAGAAGGGCACCACCATCTGGGGCGCCATGGCGGAAAAGGTCACGACGCCCACCAGCAGCGACGACCCGCTCAGGTCGTAGGCCAGCGCCCCCCTGGCTACGATCAGCGCCCATGCCGCCGCGCCGGCGGCCATGGTGGCGTACCACATGGTCCGGTAGTCCCGGTACTGGAGCGCCCCCAGAAACCGGGCGCCTGTGGCCCAAGCGAACTGCACGATATTAGCCAACGTCTCCTCCGTACTGAAGTCCATTGCGACGGGACTCAACCCAGCTTATCACGTTTACTGCTTCCCTCTTCCCCCGCGGAAGTGGGGCCATCACGGTGCTGTGGCGCGGGCCTATGAGAGACAGAGCCGTCAATCGCCGCAGCGCAGTGGGCTGAGAACCTATCTCAAGATGGCTTTTTTTCACCCCAGCCTGAAGGTCTTTGACAGAATACCTTGCCAATTGGGTTCCGACCTAACCCCCTCTGACTCCCCCTTCCCCCAAGAGAAGGGGGAGAAGATAGGATTGAAACGGTGTGATGCGGCAAGGCCGCATCACACCGTTTCTTCAGAGCATAGTCCTCCTCTCCTCCCAGGAGACAGCCTGTCCTTGAGTAAGCCGAAGCCCTGAGCGAAGCGAATGGGGAAGCGAAGGAGGGACCCCAGGGGGAGAGGTCGGGTCTCATTGGCATCATAATTGTTCAATGACCATTAGTGCCAGGTCATGCGAATCACCACTCCTAAGCAAGCAGAACCCCCCACTGGGCGTCCCTTGACCCACTGGCCATATGGCGTAGAATAGGCCCTACCCATTTCAATGAGCTGCTCAGAATGCCTTTACCTGGGGGTAGAGGCGCGAAGGCAGCGTGTCAAAGGGGTGGGCGCCACGTGCTGTTCTACCTGAAATAAGGGAGGCTCTCTCATGGCCCAATACATCATTGAGGCGACGCACACCCCAGCGGAATGCCAGAAGACTCTGGACGCCGTGATGCTAGCGGGGGCTCACTGGCTCACCAACAGCCAGTGGGGCTGCATGAGCGGCGATCACACCGCCTGGATTATCGTGGAGGCCGACAGCGACGCCGAGGCGCAGCGTTTGGTGCCGCCTCCCGTCCGCAGCAAGGCGAAAGTGGTGCGTCTCACCAGATTCACCCCAGAGCAGATCCGCGCCTTCGCATCGCACGCAAAGAGCTAGCTGCGGGAAACGTCGGACCACTGCCTGATGGCTTCCCAGGCGCTGCCTCCCACGGCCAACACTCCAAGAGGGAGCACAATCGCGCGGACATGCCTACAGACCTCGCCATCCAGGCCAAGGGCCTGGTCAAACGCTTCGGGAGCGTCGTTGCTGTTAACGGGCTGGACCTGGGTGTGGAGCCGGGCATCACCTACGGTCTCCTGGGACCCAACGGTTCCGGCAAGACCACCCTGGTCCGGCTCCTCCTGGGCGTGATCCTCCCCAACGAAGGATCGATCACCGTCATGGGGCGTCGCGTTCCCGACCGAGTGCTGCGTTCCCAAATGGGGTACATGCCCCAGTCCCTGGCCCTTTATGAAGACCTGACCGTGACGGAGAACGTCTCCTTCTATGCGCGGCTCATGGATGCCTACTCGCCTCCCAGGGTAGAGGAGACTATCCAACTGGTGGACATGGCTTCCCGCGCCAGGTCCGCCGTGTCCACGCTCAGCGGGGGCATGAAGCGCAGGGTATCCCTGGCCTGCGCCCTGGTGCATCGCCCGGTGATGCTGTTCCTGGACGAGCCGACCGTGGGCGTTGACCCTCAACTGCGAGCACAGTTCTGGGATCACTTCCAGCGCCTGAACCAGCAGGGTGTCACCATCGTAGTCTGCACCCACGTCATGGACGAGGCGGAGCGGTGCACGCGCCTGGGCCTGCTGCACCAGGGGCGGTTGCTGGCAGAGGGCACCGCCAGAGAGCTGCGCGCCAGGGCCGGCGCCGAGACCTTGGAGGAGGCGTTCCTACGCTTCTCCAGCCAGTAAGGGGCGGCACAGGGGAGCTATCGCAAGGTGGTTTTCACCCAGCCTGAAGGTGATCGCCGATATGACCTAACCCCATTGGTCCCCCTTCCCGAAGCGGGAAGGGGGAGAAGATTGGATTGAATCGGTGTGATGCGGCTGAGCCGCATCACACCGATTCCTCAAACTTCAGGCTGGGGTGAAGAAAGTCGTCTGAAGATTGTTGCTGAGTGCTCCTGAACGGCCAGTCCGTTAGTCGGGAGGAGCGTGTCCCACCAGCGGGGCAACACCGAAAAGCGATCCATGAACCCGAAACGCATAGCTGCCATCGCGCTGCGCATAGCCCTACAGTTCAGGCGGGACCACCGCACCCTGGCCCTAATCATCTTGGCGCCCATCGTCGTTCTCTCCCTGCTGGCCTACCTCATCAACCTGAGGGGCAGCCCAATGACCGTGGGCTTGGCCATGGAGGATGCGTCTCCGCCGGTGGAGCGCTTCTCCCAAGAGCTTCGCCGCCTGCCCCTCTTCAACGTGCGGGACGTCGCGCGGGACCAGGTGGAGGGCCTGGTCCGTAGCGGCGAGATGGAGGCCGCGGTGATCATCCCCCAGGGGTACGCCCTGCGGCTGGCAGGCCAGCCAGGGCCAGACCTGGAGGTGGTGGTGGACGGGTCTCGCTCCCGCACGGCGCCGGTGGTGCTCCAGGGCTTGGCCCAGGTCTCGCTACGGCTGGCCGCCGCTCAGTCCGGTGCGGCCCTCAGCGAGCCGAAGGTTACGTACGTCTACGCAGGGCCGCAATATAAGGCCCTGGACTACTTCGCTCCCACCTTCATCGCCTTCTTCGCCTTCTTCTTCGTCTACCTGCTGACAGCCATCGGCTTTCTACGGGAGCGTGCCTACGGCACATTGGAGCGCCTGGCGGCCTCGCCCCTGACCAAGGCGGAGATCGTCCTGGGGTACATGCTAGGCTTTGGCCTGTTCGCCATGGCCCAGGCGGCGGTTATTCTGTTCTTCACCGTGTACATCATTGGCATCCACTATAGCGGGAATCTGCTTATCGTCTTCCTGATTGTGGCGGTGCTCACCCTGGGCGCGGTGAACATGGGTATCTTCCTGTCCACCTTCGCCCGCACGGAGTTGCAGGCCGTGCAGTTCATACCCCTGGTTATCACACCCCAAGGCCTTCTGGCTGGCATCTTCTGGCCCATCCCCGACATGCACATTGTCTTCCAGGGGATCGCCCACCTGCTTCCCTTGACCTACGCCAACTTCGCCCTGCAGGAGGTGATGGTAAAGGGCAAAGGGGTGTTGGACGCCAGCGTCGCCGCCGACCTGGGCGCGCTGCTGCTTTTCGCCGCCATCCAGGTGGCGCTGGCATCTATCGGCCTGCGCCGGGCCACGACGTAAGGCCGCCGCCTGTCCCGTGCCCTGGGCTGGGCCTTCCTAAGTACCAATCCCAACGTAAGTAAGTAGACTCTGCCGCCGGATTCGGAGCCTTGTGCACCGCAGCCTGAAGGCTGCGACTTGAAGTCCCGACTAGTCGGGATTCACGGTGCGGTACACCAACCTGGGAGACCTAGTGTCCACTTACTAACGACCGCCTTAGTAACTATCTCAAGAGTCGCTTTGGCGCCGCCCCCTTAGGGTCATTGACTAATTAGTCTGAAGAAACGGTGTGATGCGGCCTTGCCGCATCACACCGTTTCAAACCTATCTTCTCCCCCTTCCCGTGCTGGAAGAGGGAGCCAGGGGGGGTTAGGTCGGAACCCGATGGCAGGTTATTTTGTAAGTGACCATAAGTGCCAGGTTCTCGGTTCACCTAACCCCCGACTTCAGTGGGGGACTGTCTACAACACCCAAGCAAGCAGAACCACCTCAGGCACGTGGATTGACGATGGGAGCCTATGGGCCTATAGTCTCCCAAGCCATGGGCCGTAAGGGCATGGCGGGGAAAGGCAAGGTGGCTTCAACAACGTATGCAGCAGAAGGTGGCAGCGCCCGCCAAGAAGGCGCGCTTCAGTGGGGTCTACTATGGTTGGGTGATTGTCGTAGTCACGGGGCTGGTGCAGTTCGCGGGAGGCACCGAGACCTTCCCTGTGCTGGGCCTATTCCTGGGACCCATGACCAGAGAGCTGGGCTGGAGCCGGGCCAGCTTCTCTGCTCCCCTGACCATCGGGACCATCCTTGGGGGGTTCGCAGGCTTTTTCGTGGGGCCAGCCATAGACAGGTACGGTGCGCGGTGGATCATGACGGTCGCTGCCGTGCTCCTGGGCAGCATCTTCTTCCTGATGGGCTTCGTCACCGAGCTCTGGCAGCACTACGTGTTGCAGATCCTGGCCCGGTGCATCACCGCGGGCGCCTTTTTCCTGGTGGTGGGCATTGTGCTGCCCAAGTGGTTTGTCGCCCAGCGAGGCAGGGCCGCTGCCCTTTCCGGTCTGGGCGGAAGGATGGGGCAGTTCCTGACGCCCATCCTGGTGCAAACGGTGATCGTCCTCCTGGGGTGGAGGGCGTCCTGGGCCGGGCTGGCCATACTCGTCTGGGCCGTCGCCGTCATACCGATCTTCTTCTTCCTCAAGAGCAAACCGGAGGATATGGGCCTTCTGCCCGATGGTCTCACCCCAGAAGAAGCTGCCCGTCGCCAGCAGGGGGCGCAGGGGAGGACAGGGGGACGTGGCCCTTTGAAGGCCCTCGCAGAGGTCTCCATGGGGCCGAGGGAGGCCCTGCGCACCCGGGCCTTCTACATGATGCTTATCGCTCAGAGCGCACTTTCCCTCGTCTTCGCCAGCCTCCACTTCCACTGGTTCGCGTACATGACCGGGCAGGGCCTGTCCGATGGCGTAGCCGTGGCCTCCATATCCCTCTCATCCCTGGCTGGGATACCAACCTCCCTCTTTGCCGGCTTTCTGGTAGAGCGCTACCCGATACGGTATATCCTGCTGGCGACGTACGTGGGCTTCACCCTTTCCGTGGTGCTGCTCCTCTTCACCACCACGGCTCTCATGGCCTACACCTACGGGATTGCCCTGGGAGCCTTCAGTGGAGTCGCCAATACCGCCTCCCTGGTGGTGTGGGCCGACTACTATGGCCGCGGCTCGCAGGGCGCAATCCGCGGGCTCACCTCTCCGGTCAACCAGACCACCAACGCCCTGGGGCCCTTTCTTGCCGCCCTGGCCTACGACGCCACGGGCAGCTACACGGCGATCCTCTGGGTCTTTGCGGGCGTCACCGGCGTCACGTCGCTCTTCTGGCTGCTAGCCACGCCCCCGAAGCCGAAGGCAGAAGCGGCGCCTGCCACGCCAAGCTAATGGTGTTCCACAAGACAGCTTGCCCAACAAAGGGGGATGGCCTCACCCGGTCAAAGTCCACCTCCGCCGCAGCCCCAGCCCTTGACCTCTTGCCGGGCAGCCTGAGCTCTGTTGGCTCATGTGAGACGGCACGAAACGGTAGCCCTATTCGTTCTAGTACGGTACTTTACTAGCCTGGCGATTCATGGAAGCGATATCCACACAGACCACTCTCCCTGCCCATAGACTTCAAAGTAGAACGTCCCCTTCTCGGCGTAGACCAGCGTTTCACCCGAAGGCTCGTTGGAAACAACGTAGAAACCACCCCTAGTTGCAGCGTTCATCAAGCGCACGGACAGGGGGGAAGAGGCGGTCCACTCCAGCCGCCAGGGTGACATGCCTACTGTGAACGGCAGCGTAACTTGGTGGTCGTTGCCAGCGAAAAAAGCGGGCTTCCCGGCATCTACTTGAGTGGCCGCCAATGATTCTGGGACATGAACAGCAACGGACCACTCTCCCTGCCCATAGACCTCAAAGTAGAACGTCCCCTTCTCGGCGTAGACCAGCGTTTCACCCGAAGGCTCGTTGGAAACAACGTAGAAACCACCCCTAGTTGCAGCGTTCATCAAGCGCACGGACAGGGGGGAAGAGGCGGTCCACT
>JACQUH010000037.1 GCA_016210375.1 Chloroflexota bacterium | reverse complement strand
CCTCTCCCCCTGTGGTCCCCCTCTCCGCGACGGAGAGGGGGACGGTTGAGGAATCGGTGTGATGCGGCTCTGCTGCATCACACCGATTCAAACCAATCTTCTCCCCCTTCCCGTGGGGGAAGGGGGAGCCAGAGGGGGTTAGGCGGAAGCAAATTGGCAGGTTATTTCATCAATAACCATCAGGGGGCGGTGCCAAAGGGAGTTCTAAGGTAGTTCCTAAGTCCTGGGTTTCACCCAGAGACGCCTGAAACCGGGCGGAAGAACACCCAATCCCCGAGAGTCAAGCGCACGCTTGTTACCCACCATGCCGAAACCAGAAGCGCTCGTCGTAGTCAAGATAGGGGGCAGCACCCTCAGCAGCGCCGACACCTCCTTCCATGACCTGGTTGCCCTGCAGCAGCAAGGGCGCATCCCGGTCGTCGTCCACGGTGGCGGCCCGGTCATCTCCCAGTGGATGCAGAGGCAGAGCCTGGCGCCCCTGTTCGTCCGTGGCCTGCGGGTGACCGACGCCCCCAGCCTGGAGATCGTGGTGGCCGTGCTGGCAGGCCTCATCAACAAGCAGATGGTGGCCGCCATCACAGCCCTGGGCGGCAAGGTTGTGGGTATCAGTGGCGCCGACGGGGCCCTCCTCCAGGCCGAGGTGTCCAACGGGGAGCTGGGATTGGTGGGCGATGTCGTGAGGGTGAACCCTGAGCCTATCCTTGGCCTGGTGTGCAGCGGCTACATGCCACTGATAGCCCCCGTGGGCATACGCCTGCCCCAGGAGGGCGGCGACGGCGGCCCGCTGCTGAACATCAACGGGGACACCGCCGCAGGCCACCTGGCCTGGGCCCTGGGGGCCGAGCGCCTGGTGTTTCTCACCGACGTGGAGGGCGTCATGGACGCCGACCGGAGGGTCATTCCCCACCTGTCCCTCCGGGAAGCCAGGGCCCTTCTGGAGGCGGGCACCGCTGCCGGCGGCATGATCCCCAAGCTGGAGGCATGTATCAGGGCCCTGGAGCGTGTCCCGGCGGCGCGCATTGTGGATGGCCGCGTTCCCGGGGCCCTTATGCGGGCCCTGGCCCAGGAGGGCAATGGCACCTGGGTGACGGCGTGAGGCGCGGGCAGTCGGGCAATCAGGCATGAGACAGGTTTGCAAGACACAAGGATTGGCCAACGGCCATGGCTATGCCCGTTTGCTCCCTTGCCCGATTGCCCGTTTGCAGGTGTGCCCGTGGAGCATCGCACCCCCTAGGAGGCGCATGGCATGAGACAAGACGGCGGTTTTCCACCTTTTGGCGAGCCTGGAATACCCCCCAACCTGGTATTGCCACCTAACGCCGGCTCGCTGGCCAAATGGGGCCTGGTCATCCTGCTGGTCGTGGTCCTGGTCATCTTCCTCAGTTTCCTACGCTCCGTCTACACGGACTGGCTGTGGTTTGACAGCCTAGGGGTCCTCAGCGTCTTCACCACTGTGCTCTGGACGAAGGTCCTGCTTTTCTTCATTGGCGCGGCCATTTTTGGCCTCCTGGTCGGCGTAAACCTCTGGATTGCTCGGCGAGGCGCCCGGGGCGAATCGGTGCTTCCACTGCCCAGGGAGACCTTGCGCTTGATGGACAGGCTACTCCTCCTAGCCACCATCCTGGGGGCCATCGTCCTGGCCGTCCTCTTTGGTTTTTCCGCCGCCAGCCGTTGGGAGATGGTGCTACGCCTGGCTAATGGCGTGTCCTTTGGCGTTGCTGATCCTGTCTTGAACAAGGACGTCTCCTTTTACGTGTTCACCCTGCCTGTGTGGCGGTTCGTGCAGGGATGGTTCCTCTCCAGCTTCGTTGTGCTGCTCCTGGCCGTGGGCCTCCTACACATGGCCCACGCCGCCCTCCGGGGCATCCCATTCAGAATCACTGGCGCCGTCCGGGGCCACCTGGTGGTGCTGGGCAGCCTGGTCTTCTTTGATCTGGCCGCCAGCCACTTCTTGGGGCGATACGAGCGGCTCTTCACCCAGGGTGGGGCTGTTTTTGGCGCAGGCTACACCGATATCCACGCCCGGATCCCAGCCCTCTTCCTCCTCACTGCCGTCGCCATCGCCGCGGGCGTCATGCTCCTGGCCACCCTCGCCCCCGCCTTGCGCGGTCCCAGGGGCACGCGTCTCATTATGGGCGCCGTAGGCCTGTGGGTCGCCGCCATGGTCCTGGGAGGTACCCTGTACCCCGCCTTTGTCCAGCGCTTCACTGTAGAGCCCAACGAGCTGGTGCAAGAGAAGCAATACATAGAGCGGAACATTGCCTTCACCCGGGCCGCCTTTGGCCTGGACCGCGTGAAGGAGACGACCATACAGGCGCAAAGGGAGATGCCCGCGGAGACGCTCCTTCGCAACCCGGAGATCATAGGCAACCTCCGGCTGTGGGACCCCCGGCCTCTGAAGGATACCTACAAGCAGGCCCAGTTCCATCGCTCGTACTACGACTTCCTGGACGTAGATGTGGACCGCTATATCGTGGACGGCAAATATCGCCAAGTACTGGTAAGCGCCCGGGAACTAGACCAGGACAAGCTGCGTCCGGAGGCGAAGAACTGGGTCAACCAGCGACTCCAGTTCACCCACGGCTACGGAGCGGTAGCCAGCCCCGCCACGGAGTTCACCGCCGAGGGGCAGCCGATTTTTTTCGCGAAGGACATCCCTCCCACGGGCAGCATCCCCATCACCCGGCCTGAGATCTATTACGGCGAGCGGAGTCCAAACTTTATCATCGTGAACGCAAGGACCGAGGAGCTGGACTACGAGCCGAAAGAGGGGACGCCCATTTACAAGAACTACGAAGGCAGGGGGGGCGTTCCCCTCAGCTCCTTCCTCCGCCGGGCAGCGTATGCATGGCAGTTCGGCGATATCAACATCCTGATCAGCGACCAGGTGACCCCCACGAGCCGGATCCAGTACCGGCGGAGTATCCAGGAGCAGATCCACCAGGTGGCGCCCTTTCTGAAACTGGACAAAGACCCCTACCTGGTGATAGAGGACGGGCGGCTGCGGTGGGTCCAGGACGGCTACACCACCACCGACCGGTACCCCTACTCCACACCTTACAGGAACAGCGTCAACTACATCCGCAACAGCGTGAAGGTGGTGGTGGACGCCTACGACGGCTCCATGGACTTCTATGTCAGTGACCCGGAAGACCCGCTCATACAGACGTATCAGGGGATTTTCCCCGCGCTGTTCAAGCCGCTGTCCGCCATGTCTCCCTTTACAAAGGCCCACATGCGGTACCCCGAGGACATGTTCTCCATTCAAGCGGAGACGTATATGCAGTACCACATGACAGACCCCAACCAGTTCTTCAACAAAGCAGACCAGTTTGATGTCCCGGAGGAGACCTTCTTTGGCACGCAGCAGCGGGTGCTGCCCTACTACGTCAACATGAAGCTGCCAGGGGAGCAGCGTGTTGAGTTCGCCCTCATCCTCCCTCTTACCCTGGCGCCTACCCAGGAGAAGCCCAAGATGGTGGCGTGGCTGGCTGCCCGCATGGACGCCCCTAACTATGGCGAGTTAGTCTCTTTCATTATCCCTCGCGGCTCCGAGATCCACGGCCCAAGCCAGGTGGAGGCCCGCATAGACCAGGACTTCGCCATCAAGCAGCAGTTCGCGTTGCTGTGCACGGGCGAGGCATCCTGTATTCGGGGTAACCTGCTGGTGGTGCCTGTGGAGGATTCTATCCTGTACGTTGAACCGCTCTACCTTCAGTCCGCCAACGTGCCCTTTCCAGAGCTGAAGCGGGTGATCCTGGCCTCTGGCACGAAGGTGGTTATGGAGCCGTCCCTGGACAAGGCGGTGGCCGCTCTGGTTGGAGCGCCGGCGGCTCCCACCCAGCCAACGACTCCCACCCAGCCGCCGTCAACTCCCACCCAGGCGGCCCAGCAGCTTGAGCGCATCCAGGAGGTCCTCAAGGGCCTGAAAGAGGGACTGACGAGCCTGGAGGAGGCTGTAAAGCAGTTGAACGAGCTTCTTAAAGGAGGGACACCATGAGCATCTGGCAGGACATGGAACGCCAATACTACATGTTTGTAGTGCGCCGCCAGCCAGTGGTCATCGTCCGCGGGCAGGGCACCCGGGTCTGGGACGAGAACGAGAAGGAGTACCTGGACTTCACCGCTGGCTGGGCCGTGAACAACCTGGGCCACTGCCACCCGGCCGTGGTGGATGCCATCCGCTCCCAGGCGGCTACCCTCATGCAGACCTCCAACCAGTTCTACACCATCCCCCAGCTTCAGCTTGCCCAGGTTCTGGTGGACAATAGCTGCCTGGACCGCGTCTTCTTCTCCAACAGTGGGGCCGAGGCCAACGAGGGGGCGGTGAAGCTGGCCCGCAAGTACGGAAGGCTCCACCGCAATGGGGCCTACGAGGTCATCACCGCCATGAACTCCTTCCATGGCCGCACCCTGGCCATGGTGGCGGCCACCGGCCAGCCCCACTACCAGGCGAACTGGAAGCCCCTGGCCGCCGGCTTCGTCAACGTGGAGTATAACGACCTGGAGGCCATCAAAAAGGCGACTACCGAGGTGACCTGCGCCGTCATGCTGGAGCCGGTCCAGGGCGAGGGCGGCGTCGTGATACCCCAGGAGGGCTACCTGCGCGCCGTCCGCGACTGGTGCGACGCCAACCACCTGCTCCTCATCTAAGACGAGGTGCAGACGGGCCTGGGCCGCCTGGGAACCCTGTGGGGCTACCAGTCCTTCGGCGTGGAGCCAGACGTGATGACTCTGGCCAAGGGCCTGGGCGGCGGCGTGCCCATTGGGGCGTTCCTGGCAAAGGAGAAGTGCGCCGTGCTGGAGCCGGGCGACCACGGCTCCACCTTTGGCGGCAACGCCCTGACCTGCGCCGCCGCCAATGCCTCCACCCGCTTCATCGTTGACAACGACATCCCGGCCAGGGCGAAGGAGATGGGCGCCTACATGACCCGTGGCCTGATGGAACTCAAGCGCCGCCACAGCTTCATCACCGATGTGCGGGGCCTGGGACTGCTCATCGCCGTGCAGTTCAGCAGCGACGTGTCCGGCAAGGTGGTCAGCGCCTGCAACGAGGAGGGCCTGCTGCTCAACCCCGTTCGGCCCAATGCGGTGCGCCTCATGCCGCCGTTGACCATCAGCCGCCAGGAGGTAGACGAGGGGCTGCAACGGCTGGAGCGGGGGATGCTACGGGCGGTGGCGGGGTAGGCCTACCCCCTGCCACACGTTCGTAGGGGCGAGGCATGCCTCGCCCCTACGGGAATGCCATTTCATGCCGAGGTGTACCCACCATGACTACCCCCAAGAAAATCGTCCTGGCCTACAGCGGCGGCCTGGATACCAGCGTCATCCTGCACTGGCTGGTGGCCCAGGGGCGCCAGGTGGTCACCTTCACGGCGGACCTGGGGCAGGATGAGGACATGGAGGAGGCCATCGCCAAGGCGTACAAGGTCGGAGCGAGCCAGGCCTACGTCGTTGACCTGCGCAAAGAGTTCGTCACCGACTTCATCTTCCCCGCCATCCAGGCCAACGCCGTATACGAAGGCCGCTACCTCCTGGGCACCTCCCTGGCCCGCCCGCTGACCGCGCAGGCCCAGGTGGACATCGCCCGCAAGGAGCAGGCGCAGACCCTGGCCCATGGTGCCACCGGCAAGGGCAACGACCAGGTGCGCTTTGAGTTCACCTACCAGGCCCTGGCCCCGGAGATGGAGGTCTACGCCCCCTGGCGCGACCCAGCCTTCCTGGAGCAGTTTCAGGGCCGGCCCGACATGCTCCGATACGCCAGGAAGAACGCTATCCCCATCAAGGCGACTCGCCGCAAGCCCTGGAGCAGCGATGCAAACCTCATGCACATCAGCTACGAGGCGGGGGAGCTGGAGGACCCGGCCCGCAAACCCAGGGATTCCATGTTCCACATGACCCGCTCGCCACGCCAGGCCCCCAACCGGGAGACGGAGCTGCAACTAGACTTCCAGGACGGGATTCCCACCGCGGTACGCAATGGGACCACTGGCGAGTCCTGGACGGGCCCCCTGGAGCTGTTCTCCTACTTGAACCAGGTAGGGGGCCTCAATGCTGTTGGCCGCGAGGATATGGTGGAGAACCGCTTCGTGGGCATCAAGTCCCGGGGCGTGTACGAGACGCCCGGGGGCGCCATCCTCCACAAGGCCCACCGTGACCTGGAGGGCATCACTATGGACCGGGAGGTCATGCACCTGCGGGACTCCCTGGTGCCACGGTTCTCGGAGCTGGTGTACTACGGCCTCTGGTTCTCCCCCGAGATGCAGCTCTTGCGGGGCCTTTTTGAGGCCAGCCAGCGGTACGTCACCGGCGCCGTGACCCTCAGCCTGTACAAGGGCAACGTCACCATCAAGGGCCGCACCTCGCCGGTGAGCCTGTACAACCAGGACCTGGCCAGCATGGACCGCTCTGGCGGCTTTGACCCCACCGACTCCACCGGCTTCATCCGCATCAACGCCCACCGCCTGCGGGCCGGCGCATTGCGGGCCAGGAAGGGGGGATAGCGACATGGGGTTCACAAGAATTGATGTAGAACTAGCAAACGTCGCCGAACCGAGCCGGCGGCGGTCTGTTCAGTTGCTGGTAGATACTGGCGCGCTGATGACGGTGGTTCCCTCAGCGCTCCTGAACGAGCTTGGGGTTGTCCCCGTCACCGAGAGGCGGTTTCGCGGATTCGGCGGCGCCACGACGAGGAAGGTAGGCGGAGCGTTGTTTACCTTCAAGGGAGACGCCGCTGTTGCTCCCGTCGTCTTCGGCGAACAAGGCGATACTCCCGTCCTGGGCGTAACCGCCCTGGAAGCCCTGGGGTACGAGGTGGACCCCGCGAACGAGCGCATCGTCAGGGTGGAGTCCCTGATGCTCTGACCCCCAATGGCCTCACCCCCTTCATCCCCATCATCACCTACCGCCTGCGGGACAGCGCTCTGCGCGCTGGGCAAGCGGGGTAACCTGAACATGTTGGGCAGGGCATCCCTTCCCACGGTGGCAGCTATGGTTCGTTTGTACCAATCGCCTGGTGCGTGTGCATGGCGTGGTGCCCGCAATCTGGCACACCCCATTCCCAATACGAGACTCCCCTGGGTCGCATCAGCTATTGATAGATTCTATAGTCTATATAGGACTATCCCCTCTTGTTTTATACCTCAGGGAATGTATAATACCTCTAGTCAATTGCCATTCGTAAGGATGGCCCGCCACAAGCGTCGGTAGGGCGCAGAAGACTTAGCGTAACTCGCTAATATGACCGAGGAATGTTGCGCTTTACGTCTCAGTCAGCCGCCTTGTTTCCCGGTTCCTCTCGGCGCTGGCCTATCCCCAGACCCATGGATGCGTTGCACCAGTAGAAGCCATGTGCCGTCCGTTTGCTTCCCGCAGGCAGGGCCGTCTCTTTGACGGGGGCGGGATCACGCAGCGCCCTCCAGGATGGAGGAGCGCCAGGGAAGAGCAAACGGGAGCCCTTGCCCCGGTGAGTAGCAGCCACTAGCTGAATACTCCACAATCTGGGCACCGCTAAATGGGAGGTTTGATGTAATGAGTTCAGGCATACAGGTGCTGGGCAAGGTTACTTCTGAGGTTGCTGGCATCCTCACGGCGGAGGCCCTGGCTTTCGTGGCGGGCCTCGCCCGGGAGTTTGAGCCGACCCGCCGCTCCCTTTTGCAGGCCCGGGCAGCCCGCCAGGCGGAGATAGACGCCGGCCACCTGCCGAGCTTCCAGCCGGGCAGGGCGGCAGTCCGCGACCAGGCGTGGCGCGTGGCAAAGGCGCCCAAGGACCTGGCCAACCGGCGGGTGGAGATCACCGGCCCCAGCGCCGATCCACGCATGTTCATCAACGCCCTCAACTCTGGCGCCCAGGTCTACATGACGGACTTTGAGGATGCTCACTCCCCCCATTGGAGCCGCACCCTTCAGGGCCAGCTTAACCTGCACAACGCTGTTCGCCGCACCCTCTCCGTCACTACCCCCGAGGGCCGCGAGTACCGTCTGAACGAGCAGACGTCCACCCTGGTCGTCCGCCCCCGCGGCTGGCATCTGACGGAGCGCCATGTCCTGGTGGACGGCCAGCCCGTCTCGGCCAGCCTCTTTGATTTCGGCATGGCTTTCCATCACAACGTCCATGCCCAGCTAGAGCGCGGCACTGGCCCCTACTTTTACCTGCCCAAGATGCAGTCCCACCGGGAGGCCCGCCTCTGGAACCAGGTTTTTGACTACGCCGAAGAGTATGCCCGCGTCCCCCGGGGCACGGTCAACTCAACTGTGCTCATAGAGCACATCCTGGCTGCCTTTGAGATGGAGGAGATACTGTACGAGCTGAGGACCCACATCTCCGGCCTCAACCTGGGCCGCTGGGACTACATCTACAGCTTCATCAAGACCTTCTCCGGCCACAAGGACATGGTCTTCCCCGACCGAGCCCAGGTGACCATGGCCACCCGCTTCCTGCGCTCCGCCGCGGAGATGCTTGTCCAGACCTGCCACAGGCGCGGCTCCTACGCCCTGGGGGGCATGTCCACCTATATCCCCCGGCGAGACGACCAGGCCGCCAACGAGCGCGCCCTGGACCAGGTGCGCACCGACAAGGAGCGGGAGGCCTCCCAGGGCTTTGACGGCGCCTGGGTGGCCCATCCGGGCCTGGTGGCGCCGGTCTACCAGGTATTCCAGGGTGCCTTCAGCGGCCTTAACCAGCTTGGCAAGATCCCCGAGGTCAAGGTCTCGGCTTCGGACCTGCTCGCCATACCCTCGGGGGAGATTACCGAGGGTGGTCTGCGCAACAACATCAGCGCGGCCCTGCAGTACGTGGACGCCTGGATCCAGGGCAGCGGCGCTGTTGCTATCTTCGGCCTCATGGAGGACACCGCTACTGCGGAGATCGCCCGCGCCCAGCTCTGGCAGTGGCTCAACGCCGGCTCCAGGCTCGCCGATGGCCGCTCCTTTACCGCCAGGCTCTACACCGATCTCCGTACGGACGAGGTGGGGAAGCTCCTGGAGGCCCGCCCGGCCTGTGACCCGGGGGCCCTGGACAAGGCCACCGAGCTTCTGGACAACCTGGTCCTGTCGCCAACCTTCGTTGAGTTCCTCACCATCCCAGGCAACAGCTATCTGGAGTAACCGATACATCAGAGGAGGCACACCGTGGGTATGTTCTGGCCAACACCTGCGCAGCAAATCAAGGACCTGGAGCAGCGCTGGGCAAAAGAGTCTCGCTGGCGGGGCATCACGCGCGACTACTCCGCCGCCGATGTGGTGAAGCTGCGGGGCACGCTTAAAGTTGAGTACACCCTGGCCAAAGCAGGTGCAGAGCGCCTGTGGGGGATGTTGAACGAGCGGCCCTACGTGTCCACTTTCGGCGCCATGACCGGGGCGCAAGCCGCCCAGATGGTCAAGGCCGGCCTGGACGCCATCTACATGAGCGGCTGGCAAGTGGCTGGCGACGCCAATTCCGCTGGCCAGACGTACCCAGACCAGAGCCTTTACCCTGCCAACAGCGTGCCCAACCTCGTGAAGCGCCTGAACAACGCCCTGATGCGGGAAGACCAGATCCATGCCCTGGAGGGCAAGAACGACCGGTACTGGTTTGCTCCTATTGTGGCCGACGCCGAGGCAGGCTTCGGCGGCGCCATCCACGCCTTTGAGCTCATGCGCAACATGATTGAGGCCGGCGCCGCGGGCGTCCACTACGAAGACCAGTTGGCAGCCGAAAAGAAGTGCGGCCACATGGGCGGCAAGGTGCTCGTCCCCACGGCCCAGTTCGCCCGCACCCTCAACGCCGCCCGCCTGGCCGCCGATGTGTGCGACGTGCCTACCATCCTCGTCGCCCGCACGGACTCCCTGGACGCCAAGCTGCTGACCAGCGACATTGACCCCCGCGACCGCCCATTCCTCACCGGCGCCCGCACCGCCGAGGGGTACTTTGAGGTCAACGGCGGTATGCAATCCACCATCGCCCGGGGCCTGGCCTTCGCGCCCTACGCCGATATGTTGTGGTTTGAGACCTCCCACCCGGACCTGCAAGAGGCGGAGGACTTCGCCGACGCTATCCACGAGCACTTCCCCGGCAAGGTGCTGGCCTACAACTGCTCGCCCTCCTTCAACTGGCGCGCGAAGATTGACGAACCCACTATTGCCAGCTTCCGCAACGAGCTGGCCCGGATGGGCTACAAGTTCCAGTTCATCACCCTGGCCGGCTGGCACATGGTGAACCTCAACGCCTTTGAGTTCGCCCAGGCCTACAAAGACGAGGGCATGCCCGCCTACGTCCGCATCCAGGACCGCGAGTTTGCCCTGGAGGAGGATGGCTACACCGCTACCAGGCACCAGCAGGAGGTCGGCGCCGGCTACTTTGACCAGATTGCCCTCACCGTCAGCGGCGGGGAGTCTGCTACCACCGCCCTGACGGGGTCCACGGAGAGCGGCCAGTTCCGATAGGACTTACCTCGCCTTGGCCTTCCCCGAGAGACGCCAGAGGCAGATTGGCAACCTCGGACTGCCTCGGAATAGCTTTGAGCAACAGCATGAGAGCCAGTGGGCCAGCTTCCCTGGCCCACTGGCTTTTAACGATGCTTGCAGTCGGCGAGAAGGATCGAGGTCTGAGGTGGGGAACTCCTCGGGCGATGGCTTACGAAGAAGCGGTGCGCCCCCCGTTTCCAGGCAGGAAAGGGGCCAGCGACTCCGGCGCCGTCGCCTGCATCTCCAAGCCTAGCTCCCGGCCCAGGCGCTCCGCCACCTGGGAGGCGACCGTCACCAGGGGCACAGGCCGCCCCAGCAACCACTCCATAGAGGTCACCCCTTTGTCCCGGATGCCGCACGGCACGATGTGCTGGAACCAGGCCAGGTCCGTGCTCACGTTCAGCGCGAACCCGTGCATCGTCACGCCCCGGCTGATCTTCACCCCAATGGCTGCGATCTTGGCGTCTCCAACCCACACCCCCGTGAGACCCTGCACTCGTCCCGCCGCCAGGCCGTAGTTCGCCAGGGCGCCTGTCAGGGCAGCCTCCAGAGCCCGCACGTATCCCAGCGGTCCCCTTCCTGTACCCAGGCGCACGATGGGGTAGCCCACGAGCTGCCCCGGGCCGTGGAAGGTGATCTCTCCTCCCCGGTCCACCTCCAGCACCTCCGCGCCCATGGCCTCCAGAACTTCTCGCGGCGTCAGCAGGTCCCCTGGCCTGCTCCGGCGGCCCAGCGTATACGTCGGTGGGTGCTCCAGAAGCAGCAGCGTATCCCCAGCAGCGCCCTCGGCCACGGCCTGGGCCACGGCGCGCTGGAGCGCCCACGCCTGGCGGTACTCCACCAGGCCCAAGAACGCGAACCTGCAACTGTCGGTCATGAGCACAGGGTTCCTCATCTAGCCCAGGGCCTTTCCGGTTCCTCAAGCGCCTGTGGGAGCCGTATCCATCGTCACGGTCTCAAGGTGTTAAACCAAATACCTAGTGTCGTGTCCTTGAAGTTCGCAGGATACGTCATTCTGAGCGCCAGCGGAGCATCTGGGGTGGGGGGTTACCTCCCCGCCAGATGCTTCACTTCGTTCAGCATGACAGACTTTGGCCCCCATTATTCAACGAATTAGCGAGATTTGAGGCATCGGTGTGATGCGGCGGAGCCGCATCACACCGATGCAAACCAATCTTCTCCCCCTTCCCCTGCGAGAAGAGCCTGTTTTTGAGTCCTTCGGCTGAAGGACGAAGGAGGGAGCCAGAGGGGGTTGGGTTGTCTAGTTAATGACCCTAAGTTAGGGGGTGGGTCAACCTGAAACCTGGCGTTAAAGTGCCAGGTGATGGTGCCACCACTGCAAAGTAAACGGATCCTCCACCGCTAGCGGGGTGCGAGAGACCCTGGGCCATCGTATAATAGGCCCACAGTCGCATCTACGGTCAAGGCCCATCATGAGCTGGCAATTCGTCCTTTTCACCGCTCTCCCCCTGGTGTCTGCTACGCTTCTAGCTGTGGTCGGCATCATTGCGTGGCGTCACCGCCCCGCTCCCAGCGCGGCGTTCACCGCCGTTGTCATCTGGCTGGCCAGCGCCTGGTCCCTCGCCTACGCCGGGGAGCTGGCCGCCGTTGACCTGGACACGAAGACGCTCTTCGCCAGGAGCGAGTACCTGGCCATTGTCTTCATCCCCATGGGCTGGCTGGGCCTCGTCCTCCAGTACACCGACCGCGGACGCTGGATAACCCCCCGGAACGTGGCCCTTGCCGCCGCCATCCCCATCATCACCCTGGCCCTGGCCTTGACGCCGGGTTTCCACCACCTGATGTGGGACTCGGTCGCTCTGGACGATTCGGGGCCTGTCCACGTCCTTAAAGTCACCTACGGCCCGTGGTTCTGGCTGTTTGTCGTCTACGCCTACGTAATCTTTTGCGGGGGGATCTACCTTCTCCTCCGCGCCTACAACACCTCAACGGCCCTCACCAGGGGCCAGATTATCGCCCTCCTCATCAGTGTCCTGGCCCCCATGATTGGCAACCTATTGTACCTCACCCGCCTCACCCCCATCGCCAACCTGGAGCTCACCACCTACGCCTTCTTGATTACCGGCCTGGCTCTGCTTTGGGGTCTTTTGAAGTCCCAGTTCCTGGGCCTGGTGCCTATGGCCCGAGGCCGGGTTGTGGAACGGATGAACACGGGTTTTCTCGTCCTGAGCCCCCAGGGCCGCATTGTGGACATCAACACCGCTACCCTGCACATGCTGGACAGGACAACGGGTGACGTGCTGGGCCAGCCCGTGCACAAGGTTCTGGGCGCTCGCTTTGGCCCTGTGCCCACTATCCACCAAGCCCAAGCCCAGGGTGAAGTGGCTTTGGGCGAGGTAGCCCTGGGCGAAGGCGAAAAGGAGCGCACCTACGCCATGCGGTCCTCACCGCTTCTGGACAGGAGAGGCCACTTGCTGGGACACGTCATTCTCTTCTCCGACGTCACCGACCAGAAACGCATCCAGATTGAGCTGGAGGACACCATCCGGAGGAAAGACATCGCGTACCAGCAGGCGTTGATCTACTCTAATGAGCTGAACCAGCAGGTCAAGGCCAGACAAAGCGCCGAAGAGGCCCTGAGAGCGCTATCGCACAAGCTATCCGAGGTCCAGGAAACCGAGCGCCGTCACCTGGCCCGGGAGCTCCATGACGAAATCGGCCAGGCCCTCACAGGCCTCCGCTTCATTCTGGAGTCGGGCCTGCAGAACGGCTCCAACCGGCTGAACGAGGGGCTGCAGGTCATCAACGACCTCATTGAGCAGGTCCACGATCTCTCCCTCAACCTTCGTCCCACAGTTCTGGACGACTTGGGCCTGCTTCCCGCCCTGTTGTGGTATATTGAGCGGTATACGGCCCAGCGGGGCATCACTGTCGCCTTCAAGCACCGGGGACTGGACCGGCGGTTTGACACCAGTATTGAGACTGCGGTTTACCGCATCGTGCAGGAGGGTTTGACCAACGTGTCCAAATATGCAGGCGTGGACACCGTGGACGTCAGCCTCTGGACAACAGAAAACTCTTTTCAGGTGCAGATTGAGGACTCCGGCGTGGGGTTCTCCGTGGCCCAGGCCCTCAGCGCCTCCAACTCTAGCGGCCTCGTCGGCATGAAAGAGCGGGTTACCCTCCTGGGTGGAGTGTTCAGCGTGGACTCCGCCCCCGGCGAGGGCACACGGCTTTCCGCGGAACTGCCCCTGAACCCTGCTCTGAGCGAGAGGAGACCATGAGCATCTCCATTGTCGTAGCGGACGACCACCCTATTGTCAGGCATGGCCTGAAGACCCTGCTGGAGGCCGAGGCCGATTTCAAGATCGTGGGCGAAGCCGCTGACGGGAACGAGACGGTGCGGCTGGTCTCGGAGCTGGCGCCGGACATCCTTATCCTGGACATGGTGATGCCTGGCCTCAGTGGCCTGGAAGTCATTGAGCGGGTCCGGATCACCTCTCCCCATACAAGGATCGTCGTGCTCTCCATGCACCGCGACGAGGCCTATGTGCAGGCGTCTCTCCGGAACGGCGCTAGCGCCTACGTACTCAAGGGTTCTCCCTCCGCCGAGCTTATGGAGGCTATTCGCGCCGCCGTTAGTGGGAAGATCTTCCTTAGCCGCCCCCTCTCCGAGCGGGCCATAGAGGCCTATGCCCAGCGCCTGAACCCCCAGGAAGTGGACTCTCTGGACACTCTTACTTCCCGGGAGCGCGAGGTCCTCAGGCTCACTGTTGAGGGCCACAGGACCAGCGACATTGCTACCCGCCTTTCCATCAGCCCCCGCACCGTGGAAACCCACCGCACCAACCTCATGAACAAGCTGGACATCCACTCCCAGCTAGATCTCCTCAGGTACGCCATTAAACGCGGCCTTCTCCCCAGGGAGGAGTAGCCAGCGGGTTCACTCCGCGCTTCTTCCCTCTTTCCGCCCTTGCTGTGGCGATTTCCCCTTTCCCACCGTGGCCGTGTCAGCGCCTTCGCCTCCTGCCCCGTTGTCCCCTGGGTCTGCCCGTGCTAGGCTATCTGCATGACGCACCAGCACCCACGGACCCCTGACCTGCTGTCGGTGGAAGAGGCGAGAGAGCGGATCCTCGCCCTCGTCTCTGTCCTGGAGGTGGTGGAGTCGCCGCTGTTGGAGGCCCTGGGGCAGGTACTGGCGGAGGACGCCGTGGCGGGGTTGGACATCCCACCCTGGGACAACTCGGCGATGGATGGCTACGCCCTGCGCCGCCAGGACATAGAGGGGGCAAGCCCCCAGCACCCCGCGACTTTGCGGGTGATAGGCTACGTGGCGGCAGGTGAGGTGCCCTTCCAGCACGTAGGACCCGGCGCTGCCGTCCGCATCATGACGGGCGCGCCTATACCGCCAGGGGCCGATACGGTGGTGCCCTTTGAGGACACGGACGAGGTGTCGCGGAAAGCCCCGGCAGGTCGGGGATCTCCGGAGGAGATCGGCATCTTGAGCGCGCCGCCCAAAGGCTCCTCCGTGCGCCTCAGGGGAGAGGACGTGGCCTGCGGGACGGTGGTGCTGCCTCGGGGGACGGTGCTGCGGCCCAGCGAGGGAGGCGTCCTTGCCTCCCTAGGGGGCGCAACGGTAAAGGTTATCCGCCGGGCGAGGGTTGCCATCCTCTCCACGGGAGACGAGCTGGTCAGCCCTGGCCAGCCGATGGCCCCCGGCAAGATCTATGATAGCAACAGCTACACTATCGCGGGGCTGGTCAAGAAGTACGGTGGCGTCCCAACGGTGATGGGCATCGCCCGGGACAACCTGGCCTCCATGCACGACATGCTGGGCAAAGGGCTGATGGCGGACATGCTCATCACCTCTGCGGGCGTCTCCAAGGGCGACTACGACATGGTGAAGGACGTGCTCTCGGAACTGGGGGACATTGCCTTCTGGTCGGTGCGAATGCGGCCCGCCAGGCCCCTGGCCTTTGGAGTGCTGCGCGGCGAAGGGGGAAGGCAGGTGCCTCACCTGGGGCTGCCGGGGAACCCGGTGAGCGCCATGGTCGCCTTTGAGGAGCTGGGTCGCCCGGCGCTGCTGAAGATGATGGGGCGCACCAGGCTGGACAAGCCTACGGTGGAGGCAGTGCTGGAGGATACTATCGCGAACCACGACGGGCGCAGAGTGTACGCCCGCGCCGTGGTGACCAGGCGGGGCGACACCTACTACGCTCGCACCACGGGGCCTCAAGGCTCCAACATCCTCACGTCCATGGCCCGGGCCAACGGCCTGGCTATTTGCCCGGAGGACGTGCCGGCCCTGTACCCGGGCCAGCGGGTCCAGGTTCGCATGCTGGACTGGGACGAGGAGGGAGTATACTAGCCCCGAGGCAGCACAGCAGGCGCCGGTTGGACAAGAAACCCTGGACTTGAGTCCAGGGTTTCCGAGCGCAAGGACACCAGGACTGATGAAACTGGCTTCCTCCCCCGCAAGAGGGAAGGGAAGGAGGGCCTGCGGAACGTGCAGGTTTCCACTGCGCATGGTATAGTGTGCCAAATCGTCGCCGCCCTGCATCTGAACATGACCGAAAACAGGAGCCGAAGAGCTGTGACCAAGGAATGGCCAGACGAAGGAGAGCGGTACCTATCTACAACCTTTGCGGTATCCCCCGAAAAGCTGGAGAGCCAGGGGCGCGCCCTGAACCTGCTGCTGTTGCACCGCCGTTGCAGCGCCTGCTGGGGTACGCTTATCCAGGACGAGGCGGGAGGTCGGGAGATCCCGTGGGAGGAGCACCTGGCGATGGTAGAGGGGCACTGTTCAAGGACAGCGGAGTTTATCTATCCCGGGCTACCTCTGATGGAGGCGGTGTTCAGGGTACTCCTCGGTAGGGGGAATGCCCCCACGACCCTGGGGGAGATCCACGGCGTCCTTCAGGAGAAGTGGGCAGACTCCTCCAGCCACTGGGCGCCGCCGCCTGCCCGGCTGTACCGGATGGCGAGCCGGGACGTGTTCTATGGCATCATAGAGCTAGCCAGCGGCAAGGCGTAGATGGCCCCCGTTGCCTGCGGGCGACCGAGGGCCTTCCGTTGAGGCTCGCCATACTGCCCTGTGGGGAGTGAGTGTCCCCTTGCGCCGGGCGCATCGGCCCTTCAACGGCAGGAAACGAAGCAAGTCCTGGGGAATAGCGAGGCAAAGCAACTATCTCCGAATGGTTTCTTGCCCCAGCCTGAAGGTCATCAACAGACTACTTGTGCTTGCATAAGAAGGACTTTCCCCCTATCCTGGCCTTTCCCCGCAAGAGGGGAAGGGCTAGGCTTCCTCCTCCTTGACGGGGGAGGATTGAGGTAGGGGTGAAACGCTCCGCTAATCCTAAGACAAGTTACTTGGTTGATGACCATTGGGCGGATGCGTCATGTCGCCCCTTGTAGGGGGCAGTAGCAAAGATCGTATTGGGAGGGTTCTAAGCCTCTTCCTCTTCCGAGCGGGAACGCTTTCGTTTGGTCATCACTTCGGGCTCCACCACAGGGGTCGTTACCATGAGGGGAGTAACGGCCTTCTTCTTCTCCTTTTTTTCCTTCTTTGCCTCGCGATTGCGGTAGTCCCTGTTGGCCATGGCAACCTCCTTCTCTACGTTTCGCCCTGGCTCGGTCTCGTTGCCCGCAGTCGGGACAAGCCATGGGGATGAGGATTGGGTCGCAAGAGCGGCATGGCGTGGCCCAGTTTGACCTTGTTACGTTCCAGTGTACGAAGGGCGTGCGAGGTTGTAAAGGTGGAGGACAGGAAAAGTTGTGTTTGCTATTGGGTGCTGTTCAAGCCCCCCAACTAATGGTCATTGACCAGATAACCTGCCAATTGGGTTCCGACCTAACCCCCTCTGGCTCCCCCT
>JACQUH010000341.1 GCA_016210375.1 Chloroflexota bacterium | reverse complement strand
GTGGAGGTCCTGTGCAGCGTGCTCTCCGGCAGCGGCTTCGCCGCCATGAACGCGCGAGGCATGGCCCAGCACTACGTGGCCGCCTACAGCATTGAGGCCTTCACCGACGTGGAGGAGTTCAAGACGACCATGGACAGGTTCCTTCGCACCTTGAAGGAGACCCCGCCCGCCCCAGGGCACGAGCGAGTGCTCGTCCCCGGCCAGCCGGAAGCCGAGGAGGAGATTGAGCGCCGCGCCCACGGCATCCCTCTGCACAAAGAGGTGATAGAGTGGTTTAACACCATCTGCCCTGAGATGAGCGTGCCGAGGCTGCGCACGTTGTAGAGGGTTAGCCATTGCCGCTGAGCGGCTGCCCCCCAAGCTCAGCTTGTCCCCATCCCCATGTGCAAGCGCAGCGGTACGTGCAAGTGATACGCTGATGGTTCCAATCCCCTGCGGTGGGGCCTCTGTGGACAGCACTCGAACTTTCTGCGGCAAGACCTCGTGCCCAGGCTCAGGCAACTGTTGCAGGACGGTGCCCGATGTGAACCGCATGTACGAAGCATTTCGCCAGCACCAACGGCGGCCTAGCCCCGCTTCAGCCCTTGGCGCACGGAGAACAGGGCGGCCTGGGTGCGATCCCGCAGGCCGGTCTTGGCCAGGATAGATGAAATATAGTTCTTGACCGTGCCCTCGGACAGCGACAATCGCTCCGCAATCTCCTGGTTGGTCGCGCCAGTCCCCAGTACTCGTAGCACATCGAACTCGCGGGGGGTCAACGCGTCCACGGTAAAAGAGAGCGGCGCTGGCTGGGTCACTAGAGTTGGGCCAGACCGAAGCCGCCTGAGCACCTTGCGGGCAACGCTGGGCTGCAGTGGCGATTCGCCTCGGCCGGCGGCCCGCACCGCCTCCGCCAGCGCATCGGAGCCGACATCCTTGAGCAGGTAGCCGGATGCCCCAGCCTCTATGGAGCGGAAGACCAACTCGTCGTCATCGTACGTCGTCAGTACTAGTACCTGGACATCCGGCCAGCGGGAGGTGATACGCCGCGTTGCCTCCACTCCGTCCAGACGGGGCATGCGTAAGTCCATGAGCACCACTTCGGGCTGAAGCCGCTCCACCTGGGCCTCAGCGCGTAGGCCATCCCCAGCTTCGCCGACAACCTGGATGTCGGTGTGCAGCTCCAGAAGGATGCGCAGCCCCTCCCTGACCAGGCGCTGGTCGTCCACGAGCAGCACCCGTGTCTTGCTCTGAGCGGGTTCAGGTAAGGCTGCTTGCATTGGGGTTCTCGGAAGGCACGATTACTGAAAGGCGACTGCCCCCAGTAGGTTTAGGGCCAAAGGAAAGGGCGCCGCCCAGCAGGTCTACCCGCTCTCGCAGTCCTAAGAGGCCAAAGCCCTTCTGGTCGGGTTTGCCGTTGGCCCCTGGGCCGGTTCCATCATCCTCTATTGACAGGCAGAAGCCGCCATTTTGCCTTGATAAGGAGAGCCGCGCCTTTTGGGCTTTGGCGTGCTTATGGACGTTGGTGAGACCCTCCTGGGCGACTCGGAAGAGTGCCAGGGAGGCTTGGGTTGGCACCGATGTGTCGTCTGGAAGGCTGATGTCCGCTATCACGGCGATGCCGGTGCTTTCGCTGAACTCTGCCGCCAGCTTGCGCAGCGCCCTGGGGAGAGAGAGCTCCTCCAGGGAGGAAGCGCGCAGGGCGGAGACGGAGCGACGCACTTCCTGAAGGCATTCTAGGGTAAGCCTGCGGGCGCGCCGCACTTGCTCCAAGGCACGCTCCCTCTGCTCTTGGCCTAGCTTCTCTGCCGCCTCTAGTTGCAGGTTGACGATCGTCAGGTAGTGGGCCACCGAGTCGTGGATCTCCCGGGCCAGTCTGTTGCGCTCCTGAGTGACGGCGGCTTCCCGCACCTGCTGGTGCAAGGTTATGAGCTCCCGATGGGCAGCTTGAAGCTCGTCGTACAGTCTCTGAACGCGGCGTCGGTCGGCAGCCTGGCGCACGGTGGCCAGAGTAAGGAGCACTGCGATAACGTAAATAGCAAGGAAAAAGGAGAGGTAGTTGGGGAACTCCCGTAAGCGACTGGGCCATACCACTGTACCCACGTTAAGAGCGTATGGTACCCAGGTGAGCAGGCTTACCGCCAGCCCAGAACGTTGGCCAAACATGAGCACCGCCTGGCTGGCCGGCAGGATATAGATGATGACAGGCCGGACCAGGCTGCCTTGGTCCTGTACGATGAAGTAGCAAAGGGCTAACTCGGCCAGGAGCCAGGCAAACCGCTGCCACAGGGGCGACTCTTGGCGCGGCGACGTCTGGTCTACGGCGACAAGGCCGGCCAAGAGCAGGGTGAAAGAGGCCAAGTACGAGGCAGTTAACCCGCCCTGGCGCGGGGATAGCACCCCAAGCAACCAGAGGGCCACGGGCAGGGCTATGCCTACGATGCGCAGGATACGCCGGTCTTCCGTAGTTTGACCTCCTGCATTCGCCGGCAAAAGCCGTCCGAGATGCCTAAGATAGTACCAGTCTTCTGAGCGTTTGCCAAAGAACTGGAAGGGGGCAGACCGGTGGCTTCTGCTGAAGACCGGGAAGCTGTCGTTTCCCGTCCTTCTCCACGGTCTGCCCCCAGAGAGAACGTTTTATTGCGTGACGACGATGGTCCCTCTCATCTGTTCAGGGTGAAGGCTACAAACGTAGCTGAAACCTCCGGCCGCCGTGAAGGTGAATTCAAAGGTCTGGCCTGGTTTCAGAACACCCGAGTTAAAGGTGCCGTCATTGGCCGTAGCAGTGTGGTTGATACCGTCAATGATGCTGTCAGTCCATCTCACAGTGGTGCCTACTTTGACGGTCCGGGTGCCCGGCTGGAAGGACATGCGAGACATTCCCACCTCGTTGGTGCCCTTCAAAAAGGGGTCTGTCTGAGCGTACCGAGATGGAGTGAAGAACAGTTCCGTCCTGAATACCCAGTCGTTGTCCTTCCCGGCACCGGCCTGGTGGCATGAGGCGCAGCTTGCGGTATTCTCGGGCTTGGTCTGGTAGGTCTTGTCGGGCCGGTAGGCCACATACTCCCACTCACCGTTGCGAAGGGGGCCGTAGGCTTCACCGAACCCCTGCTCTTTCCTCATGACAAAGATAGCGCTTAGGCTCTGGCGGATCAGGTGGCCATTGGCGTCCAGAATCACATTGCGAGACGCGTCCTCCTTGGGTCGCCACGTCTCAAAGACGAGGATGCTCCCGTAGGGGAAAGGCTCGCCCTTCTTGACCGAAGCCGCGACGGTGTTGCCACATACGTACTGGACGCTCTTGGCGTCAATGCGGTCAAAGACGAAAAACTGCTTGAAGTCCTCTCTGTAGCCTTCCGGGAACCCTATGCGGTCCACCTGGGGCGCAGGCCTGGGGGTTGCGGTGGGAGTGGCGGTTGGTTTCGGCGCAGGTGTGCCGGAAGGGGTGGCGGTTGACGTCGGGGTAGGCGCTGGCGAAGGGGTAACGGGAACGGGGGTCTGGATAAGGCTGGCGGGATTGTCGCCGCCGCAGGAGGGGAGGGCTGCCACCAGGTCAGGCGTCGGAGTGGGCGGCGCCAGCGTTGGCGTAGCGGTCGGCGTGGGTGTAGGTGATGGCACAGACGTGGCGGTGGGCACAACCTCACCTTCGCAGGCCGTAACCAGCAACACAAAGGCAACAGCAGCGAACAGGCTGCGCTTCATAAGCACCCCCGTCTATAACCGATGGCTCTGAGGATGCACTACAGCAGGCGAGGCCGCCAGTGCC
>JACQUH010000339.1 GCA_016210375.1 Chloroflexota bacterium | reverse complement strand
GTGTGATGCGGCTCTGCCGCATCACACCGATTCAAAACAATTTTCTCCCCCTTCCCGTGCGGGAAGGGGGAGCCAGAGGGGGTTAGGTCGGAACCCAAACGGCAGAGTATTTTGTCAAACACCATCAGGATGCGGTAGTTCTAGCCCACGCGTCGCCTCTGCGGGGCAATCCCCCACCCACCTCAATCATGGTAAGATAGATGCGCCTCTGCACCCGCTGGACGGGGCGGTGCATCAAATATACAGCTAGCCAGAGGAGAGGCAAGGGGGATGCCTTTGACCCAACAACTGCGACTCTTCACACCCGAGCAGGCGCGCCGGTATAGCCGGCACATCATCATGCCCCAGATTGGCGGCGCGGGACAGCGCAAGCTCATGGACGCCAGGGTGCTCCTCCTCGGCGCGGGCGGCCTCGGCTCGCCCGCGGCCCTCTACCTGGCCGCCGCCGGCGTCGGCACCCTGGGTATCGTGGACTTTGACGTGGTGGATATCACCAATCTCCAGCGCCAGCTTCTCCACCACACCAAAGACATCGGGCGGCCCAAGGTGGACTCGGCCGAGGATACCATCCATTCCATCAACCCTGACGTGAACGTGCTCAAGATACCTGTCGCCCTGCGCTCAGATAATGCCCTGGAGGTCCTGAAGGACTTTGACATCGTGGTGGACGGCAGCGACAATTTCCCCACTCGCTACCTGGTGAACGACGCCTGCGTGATGATGGGCGTGCCCTGCGTCCACGGCAGCATCTTCCTGTTTGAGGGGCAGGCCTCCACCTTTGTGCCGGGCAAGGGGTGCTACCGGTGCCTGTACCCAACGCCTCCGCCCCCTGGCATGGTGCCAAGCTGCGCCGAGGCGGGAGTCCTGGGCGTGCTGCCGGGCATCGTCGGCTCCAACCAGGCGGTGGAGACCAACAAGCACATCCTGGGCCTGGGGAACACCCTGACGGGGCGGCTCCTGATGTTTGACGCCCTGGATATGGACTTCCGCCAGGTGAAAGTGCGCCGCAACCCCAAATGCCCGGTGTGCGGCGACCATCCCACCGTGACGGAGCTCATTGACTACGAGGAGTTCTGCGGGGTGCCTCACACCGGGAACGCTACCAACGGGTCGGCCCTCATCGGATAACCATGACAACGAAGAATGACATGCGCACCCGCACGCGGGTGATCACCACCGATGGCGCAGGCCGGGAGAAAGCCGGCCCCGCACGGCCAGGAGTCCTGGCGGCTATCGGGAACACCCCCCTGGTGGAGCTGGTTCACCTGTCCCCAAAGCCAGGGCTGCGGCTCTTTGCCAAGCTGGAGGGCAACAACCCCACGGGCAGCGTGAAGGACCGGATCGCCCTGACCATGATTGAGCAGGCCGAGGCCCAGGGCCTCTTGACACCCGACAAGATCATCCTGGAGCCGACCAGCGGCAACACGGGCATCGGTCTGGCCATGGTGGGCAAGCTAAAGGGGTACCGGGTAGAGGTGGTGATGCCCAAGAACGTCAGCGCCGAGCGGGTGCAGCTCCTCCAGGCCTTTGACGCCCAGATCCACTACTCCGACTGGCGTCGCGGGACCAACGGCTCCATTGCCGTGGCCCAGAAGATGGTGGCGGAGAACCCGCAGTACTTCATGCCGTACCAGTACGGCAATTCGGCCAACCCCCAGGCCCACTACGAGGGCACAGCAGTGGAGATCGTCCGCGACCTGCCGGAGGTGGACGTGTTTGTGGCGGGCCTGGGTACCGGCGGCACCCTGATGGGCAACGGACGCCGGCTCAAAGAGCACAACTCCGACGTGAGGATTGTGGCCGCGGCCCCCCAGCCCGACGACTCCATCTCCGGGTTGCGCAGCCTGGAGGAGGGCTTTGTACCGCCCATCCTGGACCTGTCCATGCTGGATGCCCGCATCATGGTCTCCAGCGAAGAGTCCTTCAAGATGACGAAGGAGCTGCTGCACAGGGAGGGCGTCTTCGCTGGCGTCTCCTCGGGCGCCGTGGTGGCCTGCGCTCTGAAGGTGGCGCGCCGCATGGAGAAGGGCAACATCGTCTGTCTTCTGGCCGATGGCGGGTGGAAGTACCTGAGCACCGGCCTCTGGAGCAAGAGCTATTCTGACCTGGAGATGGAGGTGGAGGGCAAGATATGGTGGTGAACAGATCCTGAGGTCAAACCATGACCCTGCGGCAAGTCTTCTCCTTCCCTGACCCGGCCAACGACTACGCCGCCCGCATGGTGGCCGGCATGGTGGTGGCGATGGCCGCCGCGACCATCCTCTTGCAGCAGCCGTGGCTCCTGTTTTTGCTGGCCTATGGCTTCCTGGCTCGCGTGCTGACTGGCCCGACCCTCAGCCCTGCGGGCCTGCTGGCCACGCGGGTGCTCGTGCCCCTCTTTGGGGACCACGTCAAGCCCGTGCCCGGCCCGCCCAAGCGCTTCGCCCAGGCGGTGGGCGTGGTCTTCTCCTGGTCGGCGCTGCTGCTGTACTGGGTCTTTGGGATGCAGGCGGCGGCCTTCAGCGTCCTGGGCGTGCTGGTCTTCTTTGCCAGCCTGGAGGCCTTCCTTGGCTTCTGCATGGGCTGCTATGTCTTCAACAGGCTGATGCACTGGGGCCTCATCCCCGCCTCCATCTGCGAGAGCTGCTATGACCTGGACCTGGCCCAAAGGGGCAAGGCGCAGGCGTAGCCCCCTGGCTCTGGCAGGAGCGAAGGGGCAGCGAACGTAGGGGCGAGTCAGCGACTCGCCCCTACGGGTTTCTACCGCTCTCCCAACGCCCGCTGGAAGGCCAGACGAAGGTGGGAGGCGTCGGTGCTGTAGAGGGCCTTGCTGACGGTGTCAAAGCGCACCTCGCCGGAGAGGGCGCGGCGCAGGTCAGCTTCCAGGTCAAGGAGGGCGGAGACGGTGGTGGTCATGGGGGAATTCCTGGCGTGTCACATCCTTCTCTTAGGCCAAAACGCAGAGCGCCTTGAAGACCACCGAGTAACGGTATGGATGCTCACAATAACGCCCCCCGTGACTGAGGGCTAGGCGGTAATCTGCAAATGCCTGCTAGTTCTCCTATTTGGAAAGTGGCCTTAGTAGAAAGCCTGAGGAAGGCTTTTTCTAGGTCTTCGTTGTACAGGTAGGTGAGTTTGTTTTCCAGGAACTGTGGGTTGCCAATGTACGAAGAGGTGGTCAACTCCTGGTTCAGCTTGCGACGCCTTGCTTTGGGAGCCACAACGGTGATACGACGATTACGCCCGATGTCTGGGACGGCAGAAAGCAAAGCAATGAAACGCTCAAAGGCACCCAGAATGGACGTGGACTCTTCAATTTCAAATGCCCATACAGGCCGAGCGTCTTTGGTGGCCCATATGATGTCAATCTGTTCAATACGCCGCTGATTAGTTGGGTCAGTACGGAGATCTAAGGATGTAAGTGGGTTAAGCTGGTCAAACATAGGGTTAATGCGCTCCTGTTTGCCTATATAAGGCACAAAGCCTGCCTTCAGACACAGAACTGCCAGGCGGTAGATTTGCTGGTTATGGGTTGTACCCGGTGGGATCTCTACTGGAACCCGCTCTTGCACTGAACTGTCAAACGGCAGACGCTCTTGTATTGCTAACAAAGATGGGTCCTTAAGTTGCCAGTGTATGCCATCACGGGAAACCGCGACCTCTTTCAGAACACCGTCTATATCCTGATTTGTGGGTTCGTGACCGTTGGTAAGGAGCGGCAGCACTTTTGTGACTATCTCATCAAACGTAGCCAAACGAGCAGTACGTAGGCAGCTAATGACGTAGTACCGAACACGGTCGTACGAGGGTATGAAGTCACCAAGTTTACGGCCAGGCCTTAGATGCCAAAGGTCATCGCTGCCTAGCTCAAAGTCACTTTCCAGGATGGCCACGATATCCCCCATGTTCTTGGAGGCGGCGTCTATGAACAACTCAGCCTCAAACAGCTCCGGAACTACTTCTCTCATTATTTCTTCCGTTGTTGCCCCTCCTTCTCTAGCTATAGCCCGTTCTGCGGTGTTCTTGATAATGTTAGCCATAGGGAGAGACATGGGTTGGTGTATTCGTCTGGTGGAACTCTTCTGAAAGTTCACGATCAGGCTTTCTCCAAGCACTCTGAGGGGATTCTTTACCTTGTGAAAGGTCTGCTTCGCCAGAGGTTGCGCTACGGTGTTAACGTAGGTAAACCCAGTGTATCTAAGCATGTCCCGTATTTGGTACCAAAGGTTGGTCTGTTTGTGGTGGAAAACTAAGGAAAGCCAGCAGTCACCCTTTAGAGACAAGAACATGGCTTTAAAGCTTTCCTCCAAAACGTCAAGGTAGTGTTTTTCGTCAAACTGCTGCTCTCCCCCTACAATCGCCTCTCTTGCCCTCTGTTCTTTCGTAACGTCAAACCCCAGCCATGCGTGCCACATGGTGCTAAGGTCAAGGTAGGTTATATGCGCGCCATAAGGCGGGTCAATATAAACGTAGTCTACGCTCTTGGGCTTTACATATTTCAGTAGGTTTTCAGCAGAGTCGCAATGAACCGAAAAAGTCTCCTCCTCCACTGGATAGTCGCCGAGAACGGCGTTTCCTCGTGATTTGGCACTCGCTACAAGGCGCGCTCTTGTGGCAAAAAGTCCCCACACGTCACGATAGTCAGGCTTGGGAGGAACCCAATATCTGTAGACTTTGAATATGCCACTGTCCCCTCCACCTGCATGTTTGGAGTCAATGCTATAGGTTATGCTGGCGCGGGCAAGGATACCAGAAAAGGCGAAAAGCAAAAGTTCACGAGCTTGAACATCTCTGACTCGCATTATGGCTTCCCTGAGATGGGCCAGACCGATTAGCTGTGCTTTGCCGAAGAGGTCTTCTACATATCCACGGTCGGCGTTGGAGGGAAGCTTGACGCCACGGGGATACCAAGCCTCTAGCTTGTACTCCTCCAACACTTTAGGGGACGCCTTTCCCAGAAAAGTGACTGTGGGGCGCATTTCTCGCTCCACCTGCCGAAAGGCTTCCCAAAAAACGTTCAGATCTGCAGGAGAGAGCAAGGTCTGCCTGGTGATAAAAGCCGCCAGCGGGTCCAAGTCAAGGCAAACAGTACGCCGCCTGTTGGTGAGGGCTTCAATCCCTGTGACGCCCGTGCCGCAAAATGGGTCAACCACCAGTCCGCCCTGCGGGCAAAAATGGCGTATGTACTCAGCCACTACGTTTGATGGCTGCTTTGTGTAGTAGGGATGGAGCTTGAAATGCCAAGCCTTAGACTTCTCAGCGGGAAACGCACGGCGTATTGGTTCAGCCGCTGACTGTGTTGAAAAGGAAGTCATTCTGTAACCTCTAGGCAGCCGCCTGAGCCTTGCGGGCGGACTGGCGCACGGGGTCGGGCGTTCATGCGCGCAGGATGTTGGCGCTGAGCATACTGTAGCGCACGCCTGGCCAGGCGGCAATGCGCCCCAGAAGCCCGCGCGTCGCCGGCAGTCCCACGTTTGACGGCCCAGGGCAGGCACGGTACACTGGGCGGCGGCTCGCAGGCGAGCGGGTTAGCCTGCATCCCCGGTACCTCCATCGCATCCAATATAGTAGACAAGCCAATAACACTGGGAGGAAACGAGTGGCTCACCCCGTAGCGGTAACGGATGCAGAGTTTGAGGAGAAGGTGCTGAAGTCCAAGACCCCCGTGCTG
>JACQUH010000337.1 GCA_016210375.1 Chloroflexota bacterium | reverse complement strand
CTACAGTCCTGGGCATCCTGATTGGGGCGCTGTTGCTGGCTGTGGTGGTCAGGTTCCTAAGGCCGATGTTGGGCCGCACCGGGTTCAAGGCTCACCTGGCGGGGGCTGCCCTGGGCATTCCACAGCCCTTCTGCTCCTGCTGCTCCGCGCCCAGTGGGGCTGCCCTCTACAGCGGGGGAGCCGCTCTGGGCCCAACTCTTGCCTTTGTAGTCTCCTCCCCCATGCTTAACCCCACCTCGCTCATCCTGGCTACGGTGCTCCTACCGGGCGAGTTCGCCCTGCTTCGAATAATGGGCGGGCTGGCAGTTGGTGTCTTTCTGACCTATGCTGTCTCGCTGGCCGCCTCACGGTGGGCGAGGCGGGTAGCAACAGGACCGCGACCAAACCGTCTGGTCGCGCTATCTGCCAAGTTGGTGGCTGGCTACAGCCAGCTCTTTCGCTTCGGGGACATGGTCAAAGCAAACAAGGTGGAGTCCCCGACGGCGCTGGTGTCCACCTGGCTGACCCTGGCCTGGAAGCTGGGTAGGGTGGTGATGCCCGTCCTCTTCATAGGCTATGTGATCACGGCCGCAGTGGTGAAGGCCATGCCATCCCCTGGCGACGGTCTCCCTGGGGTGATCTGGGCTGCCGCCTTTGGGACCCTGCTTATGGTGCCTACCTGGACGGAGTTGCCCATTGCCGGGGGCCTTATTAGTGAGGGGCTTCCCGGGCCCGCGGCGGCCCTGCTGCTGACCCTTCCTGCCGTGAGCATACCCTGTCTGCTGGTTGTGGCAGGAGCCGTGCGCAGCTTTAGGGTGGTCTTTCTCCTGGGGCTCCTGGTCTTCTTGGCAGGTGTCGGGGCGGGCGCTCTGTTCCTGTATGTGTAGTGAGCCGCAGAGTGTGGTTGTAACTTTGACCGGCAGCGGCGTTCTTGACCAGCATCAAGGCGGGGTGGCATCGGCGCAGTTTCGCTACCAACTGGCCCAAAGCGCTGCCCACGGATGGGTAAGGCATGACTTACGATCAGATTGCGAAGGCATTGGGCTAGCAGGCGAACCAGGTCAGCCCAAAGGTAAAGGCAGGCGGGGTAAGTGTGGTCGTGGTTGCAGGGAAGAGGCGAAGCGCCAGGACTGGCGAGTGACCCGCGTTTATGTGAGGTGGCGGGGCCGCCCAAAAGGGCCAGCACTGTGACGCCCTGGCCGCCCTGTACAACGGCGCCAACTGTGACCAGTACCAGGCGGCGCTCACCTAGGCGCTGGACTGCCTGAACCGCGAGGGGCCGCAGGCGACCCTGAAAGTAGTGAACCGCCTGGGGAAGTCTGGCTGCCAGGTAGACAGCCTTCAAGAGCCACGGACTGAAGTCGGAGGCGAGCTGCTTGATTTGCTGCTGGCCATTGCGGGTTGGGCAGCCCACATGGAGAGCCAGCGCAGGAACGAGCGCGCCAAGGCGGGCTTGGAACTAGTTCTGGGATAGGCCCTTGACCCCTCCTAGTTCATTCCCATCTGGGCGTGCCTCCGCGGCAGTTCTGGGGACTGGGACGATTCCGGCGGTAACGGCGAGCGCCACCGCGTGGCTTCGGTCTCTGGCGCCGAGCTTGGCGCGGGCGCTCGCGACGAGGTGCTGCACGCTCCGCAGACTCGCTGCTAACTCCTCGGCTATGCGGGCTTCGGTGTGTCCGGCAGCCAGTCCATTCAGGACAATGACCTCTCGTGCAGTCAAGCCAAAGGACCCCCCGACCACGTCGGAGGAGGACATGTGCTCCAGACGTGCTGCGACGTCGGGAGCAACGACTGAATAGCCAGCCGCGACCTGGCGCAATACGCAGGTAAGGAAACGAGCCTCCATTGCTACCGTGAGCAGACTCACACCACGGGTGCCGATGAGTGCCCTGATCTGCGAATGGTCTGCTTCGTCGGCGCACAACAGGACGAATGCAAGGTCACGTTGGTACTGGCGCAGGCCGAGGAGTTGCGCAAAGGAGAGGAGCCCATCAAGGGGGACTCGCAGGACGATGACGTCAGGATGGTGGGTAACCACAACAGTGTGCAGCTCTGAGTAGTCGCTACACTCTTCATCCACCACCGACACTGGCAACGTCTTTAGGAACTGGGTCAGCATGGCCAGTCCAAGGCGAGGCGACATGCACGGAACTACACGCAGGAGGCGTGTTTCGGGGTCCACCGCCGTATCGCACATCACAACCTCCGTGTTGCGGGTTGCTACCTGGCCCAAGGATACCAGGAGGACAAACCCGCAGTCAAGCTTGCGGGTCGCTCCCATTGCGAAGGCCCTCTCTAGTCTGCTATAACGGTGTCACCGAGGAGGAGCCCCAGCGTTCCGTCGGGGTCGGCCTTCGCCAGGTGCGGCACGGATTGCATCGCAAGGACGATTCCCACGGCGGCGCCCATAGGAATCGGGGAGTCCAGTCGCTCGGGCATGGTACTTCTACAGGCCCTCTGTGGGGCGTTACCGATGCTCCCCATTCATTACCCTCCTGTTCAGCGGATTCAAGAGGATTGTGGGAGGCACCCATCGGTGGCTAGTCTGCTGCCAAGACACCAGGGGTTTCACCTTGCCCAGGAGTGGGTGCGCGCTGTTGACAGCCGAGGTTCGCTGTGCTATAAGGGTGCCACAAGGCTCAGTGCAGCAACTATTCAATGGGGAGGTGGGCAATGAGGAACTGCGTACTATTCGCGGCAACAGTATTGCTAACCCTTGCCTTGGGTATTAGTTGTAGCCCAGGAGCGGAGCCCACCGCAACCCCTGTACCAACAGCGACGCCTACGCCCCTAACCGTGGGGTTGCCGACCATTACCGCCCCGGCAACACCCACTCGCGATGCCGTCGTTGCCACTCCTACCGCTGCGCCGACCGCTACGGCTACCCCTGTACCCACTGTACAGCCTCAGCGAGGCGGCATCATCATTCAATACGGCAGCGGAGACCCGAGGACACTGGACATTAATCAGGAGACCAGCGTCCTCCCGCTGGGATACGCCACGGGTATATATAACACGTTGGTCCGGATAGACAGCGAGCGCCTTCCTGCGGAGCGAGTGATCATCGGGGAGGCCGCGGAGAGCTGGACCGTGAACGAGAACTCCACGGTATTCACCTTCAAGCTGCACAAGGGTATAACCTTCCACGACGGCAAGCCCCTTACCTCGGCCGATGTGAAGGCGACGATAGAGCGGCTGAAGACTCCGCCCCAAGGAGTAATAAGCCCGTTGAGCACGCAGTTTCGTACCGTGGCAGGCGTAGACACCCCCGATGAGTTGACCGTAGTCATCCGGACCTCTGCTCCCACAGGGTACATGATGGCTCAACTGGCTCTGCCCACCTCCTCCATTGCGCCCAAGCACATTGTTGACGTGGACCAGAAGGCCCTGGAGAAGAAGCCGGTGGGCAGCGGGCCCTTTGTGTTCAAAGAATGGAACAAGGGGGTGGACATAAAGCTGAGCCGGAACGACAGCTACTGGGCTCAAGGTACAGAAAAGTTGCCATACCTGGATGGCATCCAGGTCCTGGTAATACCTGAAAACGCCCAGCAGGTGGCGGCGCTCCGCACCGGCCGTGTGCACATGACCGGGTTCGGTGGCCGTGGACTATCGGAGGACGAGGCCAAGCAAGTTGCACAGACCAACCCGGAGATACGGATAATACAGTACAAGTCTACCACCACTGGCCCCGTTCAGCTTAATATGACCCAGCCGCCCTTCAACGACTTCAAGGTGCGCAAGGCCATCTCCCTGGTCTGGGACCAGACCAAGCTGCTTCAGCTCTCCGGGGCGGGAGAGTTGGGCGATTTCACCGGCGGCATAAGTCTCACGTGGGCGTTGGACAAGAGCTATCTACTGCAGTTCCCCATGTACCGCGGCGTCAAAGCCGAGGACATAGCCCAGGCCAAGGCCCTGCTGGCCGAGGCTGGCTATTCTACCCCTCTGGAGCTGGAGTACCTCATTGCGGACCGCTACCTGGTGGGCAGCGAGCGGAACATGGGCGTCCTGAGCGATTCGGGACTGTTCAAACTCACCGGCAAAGTAGTGACCTATCCGGCCCCCTGGACAGATATAACACGACAGCTGAACTACAAGATTACCAGCGGTTCCATCATCAAGCCGCTCTATGACCCGACCTCCCAGTTGAGCACCTACGTCGCCGGGGATCCGGAGAACCGCGTGGGCTTGAACGACCCCCAGCTAGAGAGCCTCTTCCAGCAGATTGGTAGCGCTGCGGACTTCGCGGTACGGAAGAAGCTGACTGACCAGTTCCAGAAGCGGCTCTTCGAGGAGATCATTCCCGGGTTCCCCGCGTCTTCCGGATACCAGCATAATGCGTTCCGGCCTGAGGTGCGGGGTTGGACCCACCACGGCATTCTGAGGGACAACTTCCACTTTGAGCGGGTGTGGCTGGCCAAATAAGGCTGCCGCCAGGGGAGAAGCTCGCTCCTAGATTCATTGCGCGCGTTGCAGGTAGAGGTGGTTACGCCTTCGTCTGGCTACCGAAGGCAGGGGGAACGCTTTGGGAACGTACATCACAAGGCGACTCTTGTTGGTGCCGCCAACTCTGCTCATCGTATCCGTTTTCATATTCTTGGTCCTCCGTGTGGTGCCAGGCGATGTTGCCCACACTATTCTGGCTGGCAGAGAAGGGGCAACCGCCCTCCGGCCCGAGGATCTGGCCAAGCTTAGGACGCAGTTGGGGCTGGATAGACCGCTGGCTGTGCAGTACTTTTCCTGGATAAGCGGCCTGGCTCGCCTGGACCTGGGGGACTCCCTCTTCCATGGAGAGCCGGTCATTCAGGAGTTCAAGAGGCGTTTCCCCGTGACCCTGGAGCTGGCCGTTCTCACCCTGCTCATCTCTCTAAGCATTGGGATCCCCCTTGGCGTGTTGATGGCCATCAAGCAAGACACGATGACAGACTACGGGCTCCGTATCGTTTCCATATTGGGAATTGCCATGCCCGGCTTTTGGATAGGCAGTCTTGTGATCCTGTTTCTCTCCTTGGTCCTGCACTGGATTCCGCCCATCGGCTACGTTTCGCTATGGAAGGATCCGTGGAGCAACTTCCAGCAGTTGATTTTCCCTGCTCTTGTATTGGGCTACCTCCTCTCAGCTTTGACCGCTCGGATGACCCGCTCTACCATGTTGGAGGTGCTGCGGGAGGACTACGTACGCACTGCCCGCGCCAAGGGACTACGGGAGAGTGTGGTAATCGGTCGTCACGCCCTGAAAAACGCCCTTCTCCCAGTCATCACCATCGTGGGGAGTCAGTTCGGCCACCTGCTGGGTGGCACGCTGATTATGGAGGCCCTGTTTTCTATCCCAGGCATGGGGAACGCGCTCATCAGTGCCTTGAACGAGCGCGATTACCCGATTGTGGAGAATTTCTTAGTCATCATGGTGCTGTGGTTCCTGCTCATCAACCTGGCTGTAGACGTGGCCTACGCACAGTTGGACCCCAGGATACGATTCAACTAGCCTGCGAAAGGGATTGGCACCCATGGAGCAGTTGGCACACAGGGCAGTGGGGATAGCCCTTCCCTCAAGGAGAGGGCTGGCCTCCGTTGTCTTGAGGTTCATCCGCAGCAAACCCCTTGGCGCTGTAGGAGCAGTGCTGGTGATCGCTGTTGTTGCGGCTGCCCTCGCTGCGCCGGTCATTGCTCGCTACGACCCCATAAAGATGCACTTTGATGCACCCCTCCAGGGCCCCAGCTTCCGTTTCTGGCTTGGCACGGACCAGAAT
>JACQUH010000338.1 GCA_016210375.1 Chloroflexota bacterium | reverse complement strand
GTCCTCCTCTCCTGGGAGGAGAGGGGGACGATATTCTGTAGCATCGGTGTGATGCGGCCTTGCCGCATCCAACCGTTGCAAACCGGTCTGCTCCCCCATCCCGTGCGGGAAGGGGGAGCCAGAGGGGGTTAGGTCGAAACCCAGTCGTCACGCCAAGTGTTCAATCCCCCCCGACTGATGCCCATTGATGAGATGCAGTGACTTTTCAAAATGTCATTCTGAGCCCCGATCTATCGGGGCGAAGAATCCAAGGCGCACCATCGGTTGAGCGTCTGGTTCCCAAGCTACAGGTCGCCGACAATTGGCAGAACGCCTTAGATGCTTCGGTCGGGCCAATTGCATCGGCCCTTCCTCAGCATGACAAGAGGATCGTCTTTCTGACTTATCAAGGACATTGAGTCGCGGGCTCACCCAGTCTCCACTCCCGGGCAAACGAGACTGGGCCGGCAGAAGTATAGCAAATAACAGAGATTTTGCTGTACAATAGGGCGGGCCCTGCCCTGGCCTCTGCCCAAGACAGCTCCGAGGCCCAGGCTCCCCATCCTGCCCAGGAGGGAACCATGGCAAAGACCGCTGCTGCTGCAAAAAGGCGGACCGCCGCCCGCAAAGGCTCTCACGCCAGCAAACACAGGCCGGCGCTCTCCTGGCTCATCACCTCTGGCGGAGGCCGCATCACCCTGGCTATCATCGTCATCGTGGGCGTCCTCCTGGGACGGGCCTTCCTCTCCCAGGGGGGGCCTTCGGCGGTCCGAGATGGCGTCCTCCACACCGTCGGCTACGGCGTCTTCCCCCTGGCAGGCTGGGCCGCCCTCTTTCTGGCCTCCGCCGGGTTCCAGCGCGGCTGGCTCTCCCAGGCCTGGCGCTGGTGGATCGCCTCTGCCCTCTTCATCCTGGCCCTCCAGACCCTCATGGGGGGCGTCTACGGCTCTGAGGGCGTCTCCGCCGACGATACCCTGGGGGGCGTCTTCGGCGCTGCGCTCTGGGGTGGCTCCTTCGGGTTGGGCGTGCTCCGGTCGTTGGCCTTCCTCTGTCTGGCCCTGGTCGTCCTGCGCCCCCAGGGTGCTTGGCGCATGGTGCACCGCACCCTTGCCTTCCTGGGCCAACTCCTGTGGAGCGGCCTCCTCTGGAGCATCCGCACCGTGTACCCCAGGACGCGGCGGGCCATCGCAGCTCGCTGGGGCAAGGTCGAGGCTGCTGTGGAAGCCGAGGACGCGGCGTGGGAAGAGGAGGAGCTATGGCCGGAGAACGAAGAGGCCGCGACTACTTCCAGTGCCCCGCTCAAGCTCCGCGAATCGCCCCTGGATGACGACCTTCTCCCCGCTCTGCGCAACGGCCTGCACCCTGAGAAGGACCCCAAGCGAGAAGACGGCCTGGGGCCCCTAGCCTCCGCCGCGCCACGGTTATGGCTCCTTCCCCCCATGCCCCTGCTGGACCACGGCCCCAGGGTAGACATTACACAGGATGAGACCTCTGAGACCGCAGACATGATAGAGGAGACCCTGCGCAACCACGGCGTGGAGGTTGAGGTGAACCAGATCAAGCCCGGCCCCACGGTGACGCTGTACGGCCTGACCCCAGGGTGGATCAGGAAGATCAAGGAGATCAAGGAGCGGGACGAGCAGGGCAACGTCATCCGGGACGAGCAGGGCCGGCCGCTTTTCAGGCGGAAGAAGGAGCAGACCCGGGTGCGGGTGGACACCATCGTGGCCCGGGAGAAAGACCTGGCCTTGGCCCTGGCGGCCCCCAGCCTGCGCATCCAGGCTCCTGTGCCTGGGGAGTCGGTGGTAGGCATAGAGGTGCCCAACCGAAAGCCGGTGATGGTCTCCCTGCGCAGCGTGCTGGAAAGCCCCCAGGTCAGGGAGATCACCAGGAAAAGTGGCCTGGCTTTGGGCCTGGGACAAGGCTCGGGCGGCGAGCCCGTTGTCACCAGCCTGCGCAAGCTCCCCCACCTGCTCATCGCCGGCACCACCGGCAGCGGCAAAAGCGTCTGCCTCAACACCATCATCGTCTCTCTTATCACCCTGGTGCCGCCCGATAAGCTGCGCCTGCTGCTCATAGACCCCAAGCGCGTGGAGCTGACCCCCTACAACGGTCTGCCCCACCTGATTATCCCGGTAGTGGTAGACACCGAGGACGCAGTAGTTGCCCTCAAGGGTATGCTGAAGGAGATGTTCCGCCGCTACAAGCTTTTGGAGGCCATGGGCGTCCGCAACATAGACGGCTATCACGCCCTGCCAGACCCGCCGGAGCCGCTGCCCTACCTTGTGATTGTGGTGGACGAGCTGGCTGACCTGATGATGTCCGACCGCTACAACGTGGAACGTACAGTGACCCGTCTGGCCCAGCTTGGGCGCTCTACGGGCATCCACCTCGCGGTGGCCACCCAGCGGCCCTCGGTGGACGTGGTAACGGGCCTCATCAAGGCCAACTTCCCCAGCCGCATCAGCTTCGCTGTGATTTCCCAGGTGGATTCCCGCACCATCCTGGACGCCGCCGGAGCCGAAAAGCTCCTGGGCAAAGGGGACATGCTGTTCCTCTCCACGGACACTCCAAAGCCCCAGCGGGTACAGGGAGCCTACCTCTCTGACCGGGAGATAGGACGGGTGATGGACTTCTGGCGCAACCAGCAGGGGCCGCCCCTGCCGGTCATCAACCTGGAGCCGGAGCCGGAGGAGGACCCCACGGACCATCGCTTCCGAGAGGAGGGAGAGGGTGGCAGCTCCGGCGGCGACGAGCTGAGGGACAAGGCCATAGAGCTGGCGGGACGCTACTCTCAGATCTCCACGTCGCTGCTCCAGCGACGCCTGCGCATCGGCTACCCCCGGGCGGCGCGCCTCATGGACCAGTTGGAGGAGGACGGCATCATCGGCCCTGGCGATGCAGGCAAGCCGAGGGAGGTGTACCTCCCCCGCCACGAGGCTCCCCCTGGGCCTGGGGAGGGCGGCCCCGGACCAGCATAACGCCTGCCCTTCTGCACCCCCAGAGATTGCCTCGCTCCCCCCACCGTAGGTGCAGAAGAGCAACCTGACCTTGCATTGCCGGGGCCAGGTTGCTCTTAGGGACCTGGATTGGAGCGGGAAAGGGGACTCGAACCCCCGACCCTCTGCTTGGGAAGCAGATGCTCTGCCCCTGAGCTACTCCCGCTCAATGCTACGGACGGCCCGCGGCCAATGGTGGGCGTCGCGCCGTAAACC
>JACQUH010000340.1 GCA_016210375.1 Chloroflexota bacterium | reverse complement strand
TGAGGTAGGGGATGAAGGAGATGTCCGCCAGCGCCAGGGTCCACAGGGCCCAGGAGTGTCCGCGGCGAAGAGCAAACCACGCAACGCCTATTTGCAAGACTGCAAAGGCCATCATCATCATGCACATCGTGTCCATGAAGGCTACCAGGTAGTCGCTGAGGGCCGGGTCCGTCTGGGCCAGGGTAGTGATGTCTTTGCCCAGCACCGCCGAGTCCGCCTCGCTGCTCACGATCTGGGCGCTTCGTATGCCGCTACTATGCTGTTTCAACGGCACCTGTATGGCGAAAAAGAAGTTGGCCAGGCCATAAAGCAAAAAGACGACCACCGCTACGCCCAGCCAGCTCCGCCATCGAAAGCTCCATTGAGGGACGCTGGGAGACCCGGCTTCGGGGCTAGTGCTCATGACGTTCTCCTTTCCATTCACGCCCTTGTTGACCCGAAAACAACCTTGTCATCGGGCATCCGAGGCAGATATGATACACCGAACGCCATGGAACTTCCACGTTTCGCCGAAGAGGTAGGGCGGCCTGGCGCGGAAGCCCCCCTTGGCGCTCCCCTTCCCCTTCCTCCAACGGACTCGCGTCGCAAGAAAGAACATCGGGGGCGACAATGTCGCCCCCGATGTTCTTGTCTTCGGTCCCTACCGAGCCCCAGAGGCGGCTTTAGCGGCGTGGGTCTCCCCTGCCTCTTCGCCGGCCAGGAAGCGCTCGGCGTCTATGGCCGCCATGCAGCCGCTCCCGGCAGCCGTCACCGCCTGGCGGTACACCGGGTCCTGGACATCCCCGCAGGCGAAGACGCCCGGGACATTGGTCCTGGCGCCGTCGTGGGTGAGGAGATAGCCCGTCTCGTTCATGTCCAACTGTCCGGTGAACAGCTCGGAGTTGGGCTTGTGGCCAATGCCGATGAACACGCCATCCACCGGCATCTGCTTCAGCTCGCCGCTCTTGAGGTTGCGCAGCTTCACGCCCTTCACCTCGCCCTCCTCCACGCCCAGGATCTCCTCCACCACGGTGTCCCAGATGAACTGGATCTTCGGGTTCTCAAAGGCGCGCTGCTGCATGATCCTGGAGGCGCGCAGCTCGTCCCGGCGGTGGACAACGGAGACCCTGGTCGCGTAGCGGGTCAGGAAGAGCGCCTCCTCCAGGGCGGTGTCGCCGCCGCCCACCACGATGACCTCCTTGTTCCTGAAGAAAAAGCCGTCGCAGGTGGCGCAGGCAGAGACGCCCCGGCCCATGAGCTGGGTCTCGGAGGCCAGGCCCAGGAGCCTGGCGGTAGCGCCCGTGGCGATGATCAGTGCCCTGGCGCAGTACTCGTCCGCCTCGTCCACCACCACCTTGAAAGGCTGGCGGGACAGGTCTACCGAGGTGACGTCGCCCGCGATGTAGCGCGCCCCGAAGCGCTCCGCTTGCTCCTTGAACAGCGCCATCATCTCCGGTCCCTGGAGGCCCCGGGGGAAGCCCGGGAAGTTCTCCACATCCGTCGTGATGGTAAGCTGGCCGCCGGGGACGAGGCCCTCAATGACCAGCGGCCTCAGCTCAGCGCGGGCAGTGTACAGCGCAGCGGTATGCCCCGCCGGCCCCGAGCCGATGATAATGACGTTCTCTATGGCGTTGCCTTCCATTGGCCATCCTTTCCTAGCAAGAGGGGCCGCCGGGCATGGCTGGCCCCTCATAAATGAGATGCCACCTGGGATACCCAGGTTCGGGCGGACTCCCGCGCTTGCAGCCAGAGAGCGCTACCTGGCTGCACGACAGGCTCGCCTCCTGGTCGCATTGCCCGATCCCGATCCCCAGGCCCGTCTACTCCCCGGCGCGGGCCATGGCCTCCAGGCGGGCGATGCGCTCCTCCAGAGGCGGGTGCGTGGAGAAGAGGCGCACCACGCCGGAGCCGCTGAGAGGGTTGACGATAAAGAGGTGGGCCACCGGCTCCAGGCGCTCCTTGGAGACCGACAGGGAACGGGCCTCGTTGCCCTTCTTCAGCTTGCCCAGAGCGCTGGCCAGCGCCAGGGGAGTACCGGAGGTGTGGGCGCCCGTCCTATCGGCCTGGTACTCCCGGGTGCGAGAGATGGCAAGCTGGATAAGCGTGGCTACGATGGGCATGACGATGGCGATGACCACCAGGCCGATGATGCCCAGGGCGCCGCCTCCGCGGTCGTCGCGCCGTCCGCCCATGCCGCCAAATATGAGAGACCATTGCACCATCCACGCGATCATGGAAATTGCCGTCGCGATGGCGGCGACGATGGTCATGATAAGGGTGTCGCGGTTGCCAACGTGGGCCAGCTCGTGGGCGATGACGCCGCTCAGCTCCTCGCGTCTGAGCAGGCGCATGATGCCGCTGGTGACGGCGATAGAGGCGTGCCGTTTGTTTCGGCCCGTGGCGAAGGCGTTCGGGGCATCGTCGTTGATAAGGAAGACCTTGGGCATGGGGAGGCCGGCCAGGTGCGCCTGCTCCTCCACGATCTGGTACAACCCAGGCTCCTCCTCCTGCGTCACCTTGTGGGCGCGGGCCATGGCCAGCACCAGGCGGTCGCTGAACCAGTACCCGATGAAGTTCATGGCCAGGGCGATGACCAGGAAGACTATGATGCCCCCGGTGCCGCCCATCAGCAGCCCGATGAGTAGGAAAAGGGAGGTCAGCAGAGAGAGCAGGAAGAAGGTCTTGATGGTGTTCATGCCGTACCTTTTCAACAGATGGGAGGCGCTTCGCGGGCACCCCTGAGGCCTTAAAAGCCTTCCTACCCATTATACAAGATAAGGTGGTATAGGGCAGGACCATGCCGCGCTAGCTTGCCTCGGAGCGTTCCAGCAGGCTGGTCATCCGGCACCTCCCCATCAGAGCGGCAGGTCATCACGGCCCCCAAGAGGGCCAAGCCCATGGTGGTACCCCTGAGCCAGCGTCCCCCAGCGGTCCTGGGCGGCGATCTCGCGGGCCGCCCGGATAACCCTTGCATGGAGGCGACAAGAGGGCACGAGCGCCAGATGAGGAAATCCCCTGGTAATATCAGCAAACTTTGCGGCAAAACACAGATAACATCCTTTTCTTACTGGACAAGGGATGTATAATGCTGTCAGGAGAGCAGCCATGAGCCTACCTGACGACGGCGACCATCCCAGCACCAACGGCAAGCAGGAGCAACCGGTGCCTGCCCGCCGCTATTCCGTTCAGACCAGGCAATGCCAGATCTGTGGCAGACGGAAGCCCACCGCCGGCATCGTTCCTGCCGCCCTGGTGCGCTCTTCGGTCGTGGAGACCATCAAGGGACGCCACCCAAACTGGAACGAGGAGGGGTACATCTGCCTCCAGGACCTCACCATGTTCCGCTTTGAGCACGTGGAGGAGATCGTCCAGGAGGAAAAAGGCGACCAGACGACCCTGGAGCAGAGTGTTCTGGAGGGCCTGCGGAACCACGAGGTGCTGACCCGGGACCTGAACGCGGAATACGACAATCGCCGGACCCTGGGCGAGCGCGTGGCCGACCGCATCGCGGCCTTTGGCGGCAGCTGGAAGTTCATCGGCATCTTCTCGGTGGTGCTGGCGGTATGGGTCTCCCTAAACGCGGTGAACCTCTTTGCCCGGCCCTTTGACCCCTACCCCTTTATCCTCCTCAACCTGGTCCTCTCCGCCCTGGCTGCGATCCAGGCGCCGGTGATCATGATGAGCCAGAACCGCCAGGAGGCCAGGGACCGCCTGAGGGCCGAGAACGAGTATCGGGTGAGCCTCAAGGCGGAGCTGGAAATCCGGCTGCTGACGGAGAAGGTGGACCACCTGATCGCCCAGCAATGGCAGCGGCTGCTGGAGATCCAGAAGATCCAGTTGGACATGTTGGGCCAGATGCGACCCCGGCAGCCGAGGCGCAATGTCTCTATCAACGACGTCCTCGGCCGGCCGAACTAGCGCCCGCCATGATCACCTCCCACAACCACTCCTCCTTCACCGTCAGCGACCTGGAGCGCTCCATCGCCTTCTACCGGGATGTCGCCGGCTTTCGGCTGGAAAACGTCTTTGAGGCGCAGGGGGAAGGCATCCAGAAGGTCACGGGGTTCCTGGATGCCCACCTGAAGGTAGCCCACCTGTTGCTAAGGGAGTTCCGGTTGGAGCTGATCCAGTACCTGTCGCCCAGGGGAAACCCCGTGGACCTGGCCACCAACAACGTGGGCAGCGCCCACATCGCCTTCTACGCCGACGACCTGGATCGGACGTATCGGGAAATGGAGGCGATGGGCGTGCGCTTCAGGGGCGCGCCAGCCGCAGGAGCGCCCGGCCGCCCGCGGGTGGCCTACTTCCTGGACCCCGACGGCATCACGCTGGAGCTGAGCGAGGGAAGCTAGCGGGAGCAAGAGCTTGCTGGTAGAGGGCCGGTGTCTGGCCCGGCTACCGGCCCTTCGTCTTGCGCTCCAGGGCGCGGCGCACCGCCCTCTCCACGTCCGACGCCGTTAGGCCGTACTTCGCCACGAGCTGCTCGGGCCTGCCGGACTCGGCGTACCCGTGCAGCGCCACCATCTCCACGGGCACAGGCGATCCCTGGCCGATGGCCGCCGCCACCAGGCTCCCCAGGCCGCCGTTGATGTAGTGCTCCTCCGCCGTCACGATGGCTCCCGTCCCCCGGGCCGCCTGGAGCACGGCCTCCTTGTCCAGAGGTTGAAGCGTAGCCATGTTGATGACCCGGCACTCAACGCCCGTGCGGGCCAGGCTCTCCGCCGCCGCCACGGCCGGCGCCACCATGGTGCCGCAGGCGATGATGGCGGCGTCTCGCCCCGGGCGCATCACCTCGGCCGCGCCCAGGCGGAACTGGTAGCCCTCGCCATGGACCACGGGCGTCGCCGCACGAGAAACGCGGATGTAGAAGGGGCCACGCTCGCGCGCGGCCACTCGCACCACCGCTGCCGTCTCTGGCCCGTCGGCAGGGACGATGACGGTGAACCCCGGGAGGGCAACCATCAAGGCGATGTCCTCAATGGACTGGGCAGAGACGCCGTCCTCCCCCACCGTGATGCCAGAGTGGCTTCCCACGATTTTCACGTTCAGACCAGGCTGGGCGATGCCCACCCGTATCTGGTCATAGGGGCGGCTGGTCCCAAAGACAGCGAAGGTGTTGGCGAAGGGGATCTTGCCGCTGGAGGCAAAGCCCGCCGCCATGCTCATCATGTTCTGCTCCGCCGGCCCCAGGTCAAAGAAGCGGAGCGGGAACTCCTTGCCGAAGAGGCTGGCAAAGGTTGAGACGTTCAGGTCGCCTCCAACCACCACGATGTCCGGCTTTTCCCGCCCCAGGGCCAGCAGGGTCAGACCAAAGACCTCCCGGGTAACCGATGTCGCCGTGGTTGCCATCCTACACCCCTGCCTTGGCCGTCAGAAGGCTCGTGATCTCGGCCACCCTGGCCGGGGTGAAACCCAGCTCCTTCATGGCCGAAGCCACCTCCG
>JACQUH010000342.1 GCA_016210375.1 Chloroflexota bacterium | reverse complement strand
GTTTCAAAGTGGTGGCCATAAACATCCAGCCTCAGTACTCCCTGGAGGAGTGGAGAGGCTTCTGGCGGAGCACAGGCGCCGGAGACGTGCTGTGGGCCCAGGACGTCCGGGGGGAAGCCGCCCAGAGGTACAGACTTCTGTTCCTGGGGACCGAGGTCATTGTGGACCGGCAGGGCCGCATTGCCTTCCGTAGTGACGGCCCTTCTGGGTACGACGAGCTTCGCAGTAAGGTAGAGGAAGTCCTGTGAAGGAGGCAGCGGCAGCATGAGTTTGAAAGAGGCGAAAGGATGACCAAGCTCTGGGCTGGGATACTGACCATCACCGGGTTCATTGCCTGCCCGTGCCATCTTCCCCTCACTCTCCCGCTGGCGCTAGGGGTGTTAGGCGGTACAGGCGTGGGGAGCTTTGTCGGTGCTCACACCGGGTTGATCTACGGGCTGGCCACGGGCTATTTCATCATGGCCATCGCAGCGGGTGTCTATCTGTGGAACCGGAAGCACCGCGCCCAAGAGAGCGGGGCATGTGCATTGCCCTCAGCGAGGAAGATAGGAGTGACATGAAGTTCAGGATGAGCATCCTGGCAGCAACGACCGTGCTCGCTCTCTTAGCTGCCGCCTGTTCCGGGGGGAAGGTGGCGCCGCCGGCGAGCACCGTGACACCCCCACCAACTGCAGCGATGGGAACCTCCGTGCAGGCAAGTAGCCTTGCTCCCGAGGTCAGAGGCTTTTACAATGGGGGTGAGGTCCTCTTCATCCATACGGAGGCGTCGGACCCACAGGTAGCCAGCATGCTGACCATGATGATGGGTCCCCAGGTGGTGCTGGTGCCCAGCCTTGCCCAGGCCCCGGAATCAACCCTGGCAGGCGTCTATGTCTTCACCAACGGCATGAAGGGCGGCGGTCCCTTTGGATTCCAGGCCGACGTGTTCGACTCCGTCCCCGGTGAACAGGGCTATAGCCCCTTGAGGGCGGTCATCCTCATCACCTGGAAGGACGGTGTTGCGGCGCGAGAGTTGCGCTCTTTAGATGAGATCAGGGCGGCGGAGGCTAAGGGAGAACTCGCAACGAAGCGTCCGGGGGCCGTGGTGAACATGCCGATGCTCTCATGGCCCGAAGGACACAGGTAGACTAATGAGGTTGTAAGCCCCCGAAGAATGGAGTAAAGCCGTGGCAAAGGTAGAGCGTGTGGATCTGACGGTGCAGGACAAGGCCATCCACTGCAGCGGGTGCGAAAGCCGCATTGAGACTGTCTTGAAGAAGCTCCCCGGGGTGGTGAAGGTCAAGGCGGACCATAAGACCCAGAGGGTCGCTATTACCCTGGACACCGACAGGACCTCTGCCAGTGAGATGAAGCGGAGACTAGAGCTTGCAGGGTATCGCACCGGGTTGGTGGGCTCGGCCCTGAGGTGAGGTGAGTCGTGATGCAGGTTGTAGCGGAGCGGGGCCGAGATGAGCCGGCAAAATGCCAGATCAAGATCGGCGGGATGCAATGCTCCTTCTGTGTGGAGAGTATCCGGAAGGCCTACTCACGCATGGACGGTGTACTGGAGGTGGGCGTCAGCCTGTCCCACGAAGAAGCGCTCATCCAGTACGACCTGGGCAAGGTAACCCCTACCCAGCTTCAGGAAACCCTGCGGAGCCTCGGCTACACGGTACGAGATCCTAAGAAGCTGCGTTCCTTTGAAGAGGAGGACGCCGAGCTCCGTGAGCACCGAAACCTGCTTTTCGTAGCCGCTGGGTTCACCCTCGCCGCGTTGGGCCTCATGAGCGTGGTGTGGCTCGGCCACATGCAGCCCTGGTTCAGGTGGGCGATGCTGGGTTTCACCCTCAGCATGATCTTTGGCGTGGGATGGCCCATCCTCAAGATGGCCTGGGCATCGCTCCTTCGCGGCATCCTGAACCAGCATGTCCTCATGGAGTTCGCGGCCTTCGGAGGTCTCGCAGGCGGGGTTATTGGGTTCTTCAAGCATCCCTGGCCTATGGCCGACTTCATGGGCGCCGCTGTCTTCGTCACGGCCTATCACATGCTTTCCGGCTACGTCTCCTTGCTCGTTCGCACCAGGAGCTCCCAGTCCATTAGGAAGCTGATGGCCCTCCAGCCCGAAACTGCGTGGGTACTGAGGAATGGCGTTGAGCAAGAGGTTCCGGTTGAGGAGGTTGGGCCTGGTGACCTGGTACGGGTCAGGCCGGGAGAGGGTATCCCCGTGGATGGCGTGGTGGTTGAAGGTCTGTCCGGGGTGAACCAGAGCCTTGTGACTGGTGAGCCCATACCGATAGAGAGAGGCCCTGGCGACGAGGTCATCGGCGGGTCGGTGAACCAAAGGGGCACGCTCCTTGTGCGTGTCACCAAGGTGGGAGAAGAGAGTTTCCTTCAACAGGTCGCACGCTCTATTCAAGAGGCCCGGGCCCTGAAACCGGGAATCATGCAACTGGTAGAGCACGTCCTCCATTGGTTCGTGCCGGGGGTCCTGGTCGCGGCCGCCGCTGCCTTTGTCATCTGGACCCTTGGGGCCTGGCTGGTTACCGGCGACCCCGACCTGGAGCGAGCCATCCTCGCAAGCCTCGCGGCGCTGGTCATGGGATATCCCTGCGCCCTGGGGATGGCGACGCCCCTGGCCATGATTCGCGGCGGCGGCATCGCGGCACAGAAGGGCATCCTGATGCGCTCAGGGGAGGCTTTCCAGGCCTTCAAGGACGTGCGAAAGGCAGTCCTGGACAAGACGGGGACCATTACCCTGGGGAGACCCGCCGTGACCCTCGTGGCCGCCGTAGAGCAAGGCGATGAGGCAGAGGTGCTGCACTTGGCCGCAGCCGTCGAGGCGGCTTCTGAGCACCCTCTGGGCCGTGCCATCGTAGAGTATGCCCTGGAACAAGGACTGGACATCGGCACGGCCGAGGCCTTCCAAGCGCATATTGGGAAAGGCGTCGAGGCGACGGTGGAAGGCCACAGCGTCCTGGTCGGGACAGCCCGCTTTTTCAACCAGCGCGACGTGACAGTCTCCGCCCTCGCAGGCAAGCAGGCAG
>JACQUH010000335.1 GCA_016210375.1 Chloroflexota bacterium | reverse complement strand
GTGAACAACCAGTGGGACAAGACAACCTGGCTCGGCCACGAGAAGTTCAGGGAAGCCCTGGCCCTCGCCATCGACCGCAAGGAAATCGTGGACTACATCTTCGGGGGGCAGGCCCAGGAATCGGGGTCGGGGGTGACATGCTATGGCAGCTACGCCCTGGGCTACCAACCCGTGCCTCTCATCCCCTACGACCCCGACCGCGCCGCAAAGCTGGTGCAGGAAGTGATACGAGAGTCCTTCCCCGGCCAGAAACCGGAGCTGAACCTCTACAGCACCATCGCCCTCACGGTGCCAGAGTACCAGCGGGTCGCCGAGGCCGCGGCGGCCTACTGGTCGAAGATAGGCGTGACCACCAAGGTGATCCCCACGGAGTACCAGACCTATCGCACGGCGGCATCGAGGAAGCCGGAGCCGGACCTGCGCAACTCCATGATGGTCTTCGCGCTGGGCAATCGCCTGCTGTGGGATGGCTGCATGAACATCTACTGGCGCTCCACCGGCATGTTGGGTTTCTCCCGCGACCCCCAGTTCGATGCCCTGCTGGATGCCTTCGGTTCCGAGATCAACCCCGCAATGGTCAGCAAGCGACAGTACGAGGCTGCCCTCTACGTCCGGCAGCACTACATGGCGATCGGCCTGCTCGAAACGGCCCTCATATCCGTAGCCAACCCAGAGAAGGTGACGAAGTGGCCAAACGTAAGCAACAAGGTTGCCTACACCGTTTGGTTGGAGGACCAATACACGCGGTAGGAGCCCCGGGGACTCCGACCCAGTGACGGCCCGCCATTGCCTTGGCATCATTGCCGCGGCCCGGTGAGCGGCTGGGGATTCCCCGTCGGTGCGGGGTTCCCCGGCCTTGGTGCATCTCGCGAGTTGGTGGAGCCTGTCAGCAGCGCGGAGGCATAACCGTGCAGCGATACATCCTGGGGCGGGTGCTCCAGTTGCTCCTGGCGGTTTTCGCCATCACCGTGCTCGTCTTCGCCGTGGCGCGGCTCAGCGGGGACGTCCTCCGCATCATGATGCCCATTGAGGCCACGCAGGAGGACTTTGAGCAGATGGCCGCGTACCTGGGAATGGACAAGCCGTTGGTCCAGCAGTACGCAGTGTGGATCGGTCACGTGTTCAAGGGGGACCTCGGTACCTCCCTCAAGACGAGGGTACCGGTAACCACGTTGCTCAGGCAGCGGCTGCCCAACTCTGTGAAGCTGGCCAGCTTCACGCTGGTCGTCGGGTTGACGTTGGCGCTGCTCCTTGGGGTGGGTTCCGCGGTCTACAGAGGCTCGGTCTTCGACGGCATCTGCCGCTTCGTGGCGGTGGCGGGGATGTCCTTTCCCCAGTTCTGGGTGGGGATCATGGCCATCCTGCTCTTCGCCGTCCGGTTTCAGTTGCTTCCTGCCTCCGGCACCGGAGGCATCGACCACTACATTCTCCCCGGCCTCATCATGGGCTGGGCAATGTCCGCCCCCATGATGCGTCTCCTGCGCTCCAGCATGTTGGAGGTCCTGGACTCGGAGTACGTGAAGCTTGCCCGTATCAAGGGCGTGTCGGAGTGGGCAACCATATGGCGTCACGCCCTCAGGAACGCCCTCATCCCTCTGGTCACCTTCGCCGGTTTCTACCTCGGCCTCCTCGTGTCAGGCGTGGTCATCATCGAGACTGTCTTCGTCTGGCCCGGCGTGGGTCTGCTGGCCTATGAAGGGATCCTCTGGAGGGACTACCCCGTCATCCAGGCGGTGGTGCTCATCGTCAGCGTCTCCATACTGACCGTGAATCTGGCGGTGGACGTCCTCTATGCCTACCTCGACCCCAGGATCAGGTACTAGCACACATTGCATGGGGAGAACCAGCCGATGGCTGCCGTAGCACAGAAGCTGGCCCGGATGCGGGCCACCACACGAGTCGCAGCTACGAAAGTCACGCGGCTCCCCATAGTTCCCGTTGCCATCCTCGCGGTATTGGTCCTGGCGGCGGTCTTCTCCGACTTCCTGGCCCCCCACAATCCTGACGACATCTCCCTGCGCAACAAGGGCCTGCCGCCGTTTTGGGCAACAGGGGGTAACGCCAACTACCTCCTGGGCACCGACATGCTGGGCCGGGACGTCCTCAGCCGGCTGATCTTCGGCGCCCGGATCACGCTCATCGTTGTGGCCGTGGGCCTCCTCCTGGCTGGCATCATAGGGACCACGTTGGGGCTGATATCAGGGTATTTCGGAGGATGGGTGGATGCCGTCATCATGCGGGCAGTCGACTCGACACTCTCCCTCCCGGTGCTTCTGGTCGCCCTGCTCCTCACCGCGGTGCTGGGAGCCAGCCTGAACAATCTGCTCTACGTCTTCGCCATCGTCCTGTGGGCGCGCTACGCGCGCGTCGTGCGCGGAGAGGTGTTGAGCATCAAGGAGCGGGAGTTCGTCGCCTACGCCCACGTGGCGGGCACGCCCGCCTACAAGGTGCTTCTGAACCACATCTTCCCAAACGTGTTCAACACCCTGATGGTCCTCATCACCTTCCAGGCGGGGGCGATCATCCTGTTTGAAACCGCCCTGAGTTTCCTGGGCGCGGGCGTCCCGCCTCCCACACCCTCCTGGGGATCCATGGTTTCAGAGGGCAGAAGCTACATTGTCTCGGCATGGTGGCTCGCGTTCTTCCCCGGCCTGGCAATTGGCCTGGTTGTGCTCTGCTTCAACCTCCTGGGCGACTGGCTCAGGGACTTCCTGGACCCCAAGCTGCGCCAGGTGTAGCCCACGAGTCGCTTCTCGGCCGGGAGGTTGTGCTGGTCCAGGCATCAGGGCTCGAAGTCTCCATGGCGGGAGGGCACGGAGACCGCGTTCGCCCCCACGAGTCTGGCCGTGGCGGCCATG
>JACQUH010000336.1 GCA_016210375.1 Chloroflexota bacterium | reverse complement strand
TTCCAGGGCTTGCACACACATAGCCGTACTTGCCCGACGCGTCCGACAAAGGATTATGACCCGACCAGTTTGTCCACGCACCAGACAGATACTCCACCACCACTTGGTCGCCGCCTGAGATGAAAACGCCGGTGTCTTGCCACCCTCGATCCGCATACACATCTACCCTTGCGCTCGCTGTTGCGCCAACGAGAGTTGGCGATGAAGTCACCGTGGCCGTCCGTGTGGGTATAGGCGTAAGGCTTGGCGCTGGTGTTGGCGAGGGTGTCACAGTGGGTGACGACTGCTGACACCCTGATGTGATGCTAACGCCCACGGCCCATGCAGCTAGTAGCAGCACAAGCCTGCAACAATTCATAAAGTCACTCCCGCAATGCCGTGTCAAGCCCCCGTCTCCCGCGGGCGGTACTGCAGCGCCTCCGCCAGGTGCGCCACGCTGATGTCGTCTGCGCCGGAGAGGTCGGCGATGGTGCGGGCCAGCTTCAGCACCCGGTGGAACGCCCGCGCCGAGAGCCCCATCTGGCGCATGGCCGACTGCATCAGCCCCCGCGTCGTGTCCGTCAGCGGGCAGAAGCGCCAGACCTCCTCGGGGCCCATGTCGGCGTTGCAGGTGAGTCCCGACCCGTCAGCATCTCCGAAGCGCCGCAGTTGCACCTCCCTGGCCTGGGTCACGCGCCCTCGCACGGTCTCCGAGGTCTCGGCGTCGGGGGGCTCCACCAGCTTCTCGTACTCCACCCGAGGCACCTGGATAAAGATGTCAATGCGGTCCAGCAGCGGCCCGCTGATGCGCTTCTGATAGCGGGAGACCAGGGACGGGGAGCAGGTGCACGGGTGCTGGTGGTCGCCGTAGTAGCCGCAGGGACAGGGGTTCATGGCCGCCACCAGGGTGACGTTGGCGGGGACGGTGACGTTGCCCAGGGCGCGGCTAATGGTGACCACCTTGTCCTCCATGGGCTGGCGCAGCACCTCCAGGACGTTGTGCCCGAACTCCGGCAGCTCGTCCAGGAACAGCACGCCGCGGTGGGAGAGGGTGATCTCGCCGGGATGGGGCCAGCGTCCGCCGCCCACGAGGCCGGCGTGGGAGATGGTGTAGTGGGGCGACCGGAAAGGCCGCTGCACGATGAGGGGCGTATCCTGGGGCAACATGCCGCTGATGCTATAGATCTTGGTCACCTCCAGCGCCTCCTCCGGCAGGAGAGGCGGGAGGAGGGAGGCGAGAGAGCGGGCGAGGAGGGTCTTGCCGCTGCCTGGCGGGCCGGTCATCAGCAGGTTGTGGCCCCCTGCGGCGGCGACCTCCAGGGCGCGCTTGGCGTGCTCCTGGCCGCGCACGTGGCGGAGGTCTGGCCCCTCGTACCGGGGCGCTGCGGCCAGCAGGTCCTGACGCGATGCCTGGAAGGGCGGCAGCGCCCTTTCGCCCCGCAGATGGGCCACCAGGTCTACCAGGCTCTCCACGGCCAGGATCTCCGTTCCCTCCACGAGCGCCGCTTCCTTGGCGTCGGCGGCGGGGACGAACACCGTGGTGAAGCCGTGCTGTCGGGCCAGGGACACCATGGCCAGGATGCCATTGGTGTGCCGGAGGTGGCCGTCCAGGGACAGCTCGCCCAGGAAGAGGCAGCCTGCGGGCTCCACGGGTACCTGGCCGCTGCTGATGAGCACTCCAACGGCTATGGGCAGGTCGTAGGCGGGGCCTTCCTTCTTCAGGTCGGCGGGGGCAAGGTTCACCGTGATGCGCCGCAGCGGGAACTCGCAGCCCGAGTTGCGGATAGCGGCGCGCACCCGCTCCCTGGCCTCCTGGACTGCTGCATCGGGCAGGCCTACGACGTTAAAGGCCGGGATGCCGGAGGCGATGTCCACCTCCACCTCTACCACCGCCCCGTCCAGGCCGATGACGGCGCAGGTGCTGACCTTGGCGAGCATAGGAGCCTCGTGCTGTGTGGGTGGCCCCTATTATTGGTGGGGACTGCGGATTAGTCAAAGGTGCGGGAACGCTGCTAGCGAACCTTAGACCCGCACCGCCCAGCCGCGCTCGTAGATCAGCGTCTCCCGAGTCTGCATGAGGCGCTCCGCCAAGAGCTGGGAAAGGCCGGCCATGAAGGTGTACCCCATGTCTCTGTGCCTCTGAAGCATCTCCCGCAGGGCCTGGCCGTCAACCAGGAGGACGTTGCTGGGGCCCACCGAGTGGGCGGAGAGGGTCATAATATGGGGCGGCACCACCGCAGACCAGCCAAAAGCCTCCCCGGGAGCCAGAAGGGCCACCATGGTCGGGTTGGCATATCCGTAGCCGTCAGGTCGCTGCACGGAAAGCTCCAGCCCCGCCTTGCCGCTCTCTAGCACGTATAGGGACCGGGCAGGCTGGCCCTGCCGGAAAAACGTCGCGCCGTCCGCGGCAGCCAGCCGCGTGCACAGGGGTACGATGCGCTGCAACTCCTCTTCGCCCATGCACGAGAAGAGGCTGCACCTCAGGAGAACCTCTGCTATCGTCATAGCCTCCACCTCCCTTTCGCCGGTCATCCCTCGGAGAGGTGCGATTATCACCAAAATTCAGCGATATGTCAACATTGCGGCTCCTTTACAACCTGGCCCAAGGAGGATACACTCTACCTTCTGAGACTGTTTACTTTAAGAAGCTAGGGGTCTGCACCGCATGAACCTGAATGCACTTCTTCCCGTCCCCTCCAACTCCAAGGTAGAGGAGTTCCGCGCTGGTGACACTGTTCGCATCAACTTGCGAGTGATTGAGGGCAACCGGGAGCGCGTCCAGACGCTGGACGGCGTAGTGATACGCCGCCACCGTGCAGGCATAGGTTCCACATTCACGATCCGCCGGGTGACCCGGGGCATTGGCATAGAGCTGACCTACCCGCTGCACTCTCCGCGCCTGGAGTCTGTGTCGGTCTTGCGCCGGGGTCACGTGCGCCGGGCCAGGCTCTACTACCTGAGAGGCCGTTTCGGCAAGGCCGCCCGAATCAGGGAAGGACGGGGCGTGCAGCCTCAAGCTCAGGTCCAGCCCGCCGAGCTTTCCCCTTCTTCTGAGTCCGTCCAGGCCGAGTAGCCGTCCCCTTATCCACGGTCTCCCTGCCCCTTTGGGGTACTGCCCCGCCGCAACAGACTGAATAGCCATTGCCCCATTTCTCCCGGAGGGCGCCCATGCCCTACGCCGAAGTGGCCGTAGACGCCCCCATCCGGGGCACCCGCACCTTCACCTACTCCATCCCCCCTGAGATGACCGTTGCCCCTGGCCAGATGGTGCAAGTCCCCTTTGGCCCGCGGATGGCCGATGGCGTGGTAATGAGGCTCAGCGAGGCCACCACTATAGACCCGGTCAAACCCATCGCCAGAGCGGACGAGCTTGGCCCCGTGCTTGACCCCGAGCAGCTAGACCTGGCTGGCTGGATCAGCGACTACTACCTGTCTCCTCTTTACGATGCTCTGACACTGATGCTCCCGCCGGGCAGCCGTGGGCGCACCGTGACCCTGGTCCTACGCCCCGATGCCGAGGCCCTGGCGGGGGTGAGCAGCGCCTTGCGAGAGCGCATCCTGGCCCAGTTCCCCGGGCGGCGGCAACGCCTGCGGGAAGACATCCTGCGCCGCCGGCTGGGCCAGGGGGACCAGCACTCCCTTGATCGCCTGCTGCGCCGTGGGACCCTGACCCGCGCCTGGCTCTGGCGGCGGCTCACTTCCCCTGCCACACTGGAGGCTGTCCAGCCGGGACCAGAGCCGCAGGAGGGCGAGCCGCCCTTCCGGACTACTCCGGAGCAGTCCCATGCCCTGGAAGAGATCGCCGCTGCCCTGGGCGCGCGCTCCTACAAGGCCTTCCTGCTCCAAGGCGTCACCGGCAGCGGCAAGACCGAGGTGTACCTCCAGGCCCTGGCCGCCTGTATCGCAGGGGCCAGGAGGGGCATCGTGCTGGTGCCGGAGATCTCCTTGACGCCCCAGACGGTACGGCAGTTCCAGGCGCGCTTCCCCGGCCAGGTGGCGGTGCTCCATAGCCGTCTCTCCCCGTCGGAGCACCGCAGCGCCTGGTGGGGCATCACCCGCGGCCAGTACCAGGTGGTAGTAGGCTCCCGCAGCGCCCTCTTCGCCCCGTTGCGGCCCCTGGGCCTCGTCGTCCTGGACGAAGAGCACGAGTGGACCTACAAACAGCACGATAGGGATCCCCGCTACCACGCCCGGACGGTGGCCCAGCGCTTGGCCCAGCAGGTGGGGGCGACGGTGGTGCTGGGCAGCGCCACGCCGGATGTGGCTGTGTATCACCGGGCCGCACTGCCGACGACATCGGGACGCCTGACGCTGCTGGAGCTGCCCCAGCGCATCGGCGGCCATCAGGCCACGCCAATGCCCCTGGCCCAGGTGGAGGTGGTGGACATGCGCCGGGAGCTGCGGGAGGGCCACCGAGGTATCTTCAGTCGCCGTCTACAGCGGGCGCTGCAGGAGACGCTGGGCCGGGGCGAGCAGGCCATTCTCTTCATCAACCGGCGGGGCGAATCAGGCATTGTCCAGTGCCGGGACTGCGGCCACGTGATGCGGTGCGCGGGTTGCGACGTGCCCCTGACCTACCACTCGGCCACGGACAGATTGGTGTGCCACCAGTGCAACCGTCGCCGGCTGCCCGTGGCCCGCTGCCCCAAGTGCCGCAGCCCTCGCATACGGCGCCTGGGGCTGGGCACCCAGCGGGTGGTGGCGGAGCTGGAGGCGCTGCACCCAGGGGTTGCGGTGCTGCGTTGGGACAGGGACGTGGCCGCCGGACTTCAGGCACAGGATGGAGTGCTGGAGCGCTTCGCCAGGGGCGAGGCCCAGGTGCTGGTGGGCACGCAGATGGTCACCAAGGGCCTGCATGTGCCCAGCGTCACCCTGGTGGGGGTGGTGCTGGCGGACATCGGCCTGCACCTGCCAGACTTCCGCTCCAGCGAGCGCGCTTTTCAACTGCTGTGCCAGGTGGCGGGCCGGGCAGGCAGGGGAGGGGTGCCAGGCACGGCCATCATCCAGACCTACCGGCCGGACCACTACGCCGTGGCCCTGGCGGCGCACCAGGACTACGGCGGGTTCTATCGCAACGAGATCGCGTTCCGCCGCCGCCAGCGCCTGCCGCCCTTCAGCCGCATGGTGCGGCTGGTGTACGCCCATACCAACGCCGCCCTGGCCGAGCGGGAGGCGGCGCGCATGGGCCGGGCGCTGCGCCAGCAGCAGCAGGCGTGGGGCCTGGAGGAGGTGGAGCTGATGGGGCCAGCGCCTGCCTATCCCTTGCGTGTGCGGGGACGCTACCGCTGGCACATCCTCCTGCGGGGGCCGGGCCCGCGCCTGCTGCTGGACAAGGTGGAGGTGCCGGATGGGTGGGTGGTGGACGTGGACCCGATTTCAGTGGTGTGATCCCCTTCCCTTTGGCTGACAAGGAATACTAAGCAGCTTTGCGGGACCTCCCCTCTCAGCTTTGGAGGTATAGCGAGCTAGGGTGTAACCTTGACCCTTGGGGGGACAAAAGGCTATGGTGGAACAGAGGCGATGAACACCACGTAATTTTCGAATTCCCTTTGGCCCACCATAAACATTCGAACTCGCGGTGTCAGATCTGCCAAGAGGGCATGGCAAACAAGTCCGGTTAGACCTTGCTACCAAAGATTGCTTAGAGTAAGATTCCCGTAGGTAGAGACCCATGCCAATGCATCCGCGGACAGAACCAATATCGTTCCAAGGTTGGTCGCCCCCTGGCGTGGGGAATATCCCCGAAGCGCTGGCAGCTAAGGGACTGCACCTTTCTGAAAAAGCTTACGAAGCTTGCAAGGCTATATTCGCCACTGCCAGAAGGGTGGGGTCAGATGTCTACTCTGAACTGGCCCTGCACGGGCTTATTCGCGCAAATACAGTAGCGCGCCCTGCCCTTCAAAATCTGGGAATTCCGATAGCAGCATTCCAGCGCCGACTGCTTGAAAAAAATCGGCAAGCAGCAGGCGATAGCTGGTTTCCTCAGTCTGAGAAGTATTGGTCAGCAGCATTTGAGAATAATTCCTGGCTCCTCGACACTTCAATCGCTCGTGCAATTGTTGCCCGTCGGGATACCATAAATAGCAGTGACCTCCTCATGTCACTGCTAGAATTGCGCCATCACCCTGATTGGACGGAAGACGAGGACAGCCATCCTGCGTTTGAAGAGATTCTCCATGAATTCAGAGTCAGGGCAGAGGAAGTTGAGAAACAGATAAAGTATCTGGCTTGGGCCGAACCCTTTGTTGAAAACATCGTATATTCCCTTCAGATGGAGAACAACAAGTTCTTCATCCGTAGGTTGAATTTGTTCGACGCGTATACGGTCTTCGATGAGCGGGCCAATGCGGGCGAGCACTTTTTTGTTGCCAAGGTGAGCATTAACGAGGATCACCCTCTATTCTTGCCAACGGAAGTCGCAGAACTTGAGTGGCTGATTAACAAGCCTGATATATCAGAATTGCAGCTACAACGGTTCTTTGAGCGACATCCTAAGTTCCTGCTAGGCTCAGAGTACAAAGCGCTACATAGCCAACTGGTAGTATGTTCAGACAGCGGCAACACGTTGGTGCCCGACTTCTTCATTGAAAGAATTGGGTCAAGTTTTGCAGATATTATAGATCTGAAGAAGCCAAATGAGGCTTTGTTAAATGGGCCACACAACCGAGTTGGATTTTCAAGAGCAATGACCTTAGCGTTGAATCAATTACGGGAATACCGCAATTATTTCGAGGACAGGGAGAACCGAGCCCGCTTCTATCGGTTATATGGGTTAAATGTTTTCAGACCGAAGGTAACCGTGGTTATTGGTCGCGGGCCAGGTTTTTACGACGATATGGAACGTAGATCGGTACTTGACGAGTATAAGAATTTGAACGTGATAACGTATGATGACCTATTGGTGAGAGCAAGAGCTAGGTCTTTGGTGCTTCCCAAATCAGCTCAAGGAAAACTGGTGTCTGAACTTAGAGGCCATAGTTGAGGTGAGTCGCCTAGATATATATCGATGCCGTGTACGCCTGGCTCGACGGGGATGGTCACAAGCGCATGCGGGAGAAGAGCGGCAGGGGAGTTCTTCCGGCTGCCAGTGTCGGCGGCTAGTGTCGGGCCAAAAGCTGCCTCAGCCTGGGCACCAGGTCAGGCCTGAGAAAGTTCGAGTGCTGTCCACAGAGCCCCACCATACGGTACGAAAGGTAAAACTCCGACCCGGACTTTCGAGAAGACCTTCGCCTTACCTCGCTGACCTGGGTTCGAGTCCTGGTAGGCGGGGCACCACTTGCATTTATTTCCTTCCTGTTTCACAATCACTCGCAAAGTGAGACACTTCGGAGACGTAAGCGGCACCTGGGAGACAAATGATGGAGCAAGAGAAAAACGTTCTGAGATGGGGTGGTCTGGCCGGCCTGCTGGGTGGCATCCTCCACATTCTCGCCTTTGTCGTAGTA
>JACQUH010000334.1 GCA_016210375.1 Chloroflexota bacterium | reverse complement strand
AAGTGGGACTACGAGCTGCACCACGGCGTGGACCTGGAGTCCGTGGTGGACCGCGCCCTGGCCATTGCCCAGACAGAGCCTGCGGGGCCCGTGTACCTCACCCTGCCCCGGGAGGTGCTGGCAGAGCCTGTGGAAGGCCTCACCTACCAGGAGCAACCGCTGATGGCCAAGGCCGCCGAGGCGGTGCCCTCGCCGGAGGCCATCACCCAGGCCGCCAGGGCCCTGGCCCGGGCCAAGAACCCCATCCTCGTGACCCGAACCGTGGGCCGCGACCCTCGGGCTGTGCAGCCCCTGGTAGAGCTTGCGGAGCTCCTGGGCATGGGGGTCTATGAGGCGGGCGGCTCCTTCGTGAACTTCCCCAAGAACCACCCGCTGTACGGCGGCGCCGACGTCGCCGGCGTGTTACCCCAGGCGGATGTGGTCCTGGTGGCGGAGGCGGACGTCCCCTGGGTCCCCAAGCGGACGAGCCCCCGGGGGGACGCCACGGTCATCGCCATGGGTGTGGACCCCCTGTTCACCCGCTACCCGGTGCGCAGCTTCCGCGCGGACCTGACCCTGGCCGGTTCGCCCCGTCTCACGTTCCAGGCCCTGGTATCGGCCCTGAAGACGATCGGGGTGGACGCCGCCGCCGCTCAGGCCCGCACTGCCGAGCGAGCCAAAGCGTCACGGCAGCGTGACCAGGAGCTACGCCAGCGGGCTGAAGCGGGCAAGGGCCAGCGGCCCATCAACAAGGCGTACTTCTCCCGCTGCCTTGCCGATGCCATTGACGAGGACACTGTCATCCTCAACGAGCTGGGCGTGGACGTATCGCAGATTGAGTTCAAGAGGCCCGGCGCCTTCTACGGTGGCTCGGTGGCGGGCAGCCTGGGGTGGTCCGTAGGGGCATCTTTGGGAGTGAAGCTGGCCGCTCCGGCCAAGACGGTGGTCTGCTGTGTGGGCGATGGCTCCTACATTTTCGGGTCCGGCGAGGCAGGCCACATGGTGTCCGACGTGCAGGGCCTGCCCGTCCTTACGGTAGTGTGGAACAACGGAATCTGGAACGCGGTACAGAATGCAACCAGGACCACCTATGCCGACGGCCATGCAGTGAGGAGCAACAGCTTCGCCATCACCGCCCTCTCCCAGTCCTTCCGCTACGAGCTTATTTGCCAGGCCGCTGGCGGCTACGGCGAGCGTGTGGAGGACCCGGCGGAGGTCCCGGCAGCCATCAAGCGCGCACTCACAGCGGTGCGGGAGGGCAAACGCCAGGCCCTGCTCAATGTCATCGGCCAGTAGCCAAGAGAGCGCTGCGACCCGGCACAGCGGGCCGCCGCTGTCAGCCACGGAGAGCCCGCAAGGGTCCTGTTTGCTTGGGAGCGGCGATTCCCATGGCCTGGCTCTCTTCGCGGCGGAGAGGGAGACGTTGATTTGATGAATCGGAGTGATGTGGCTCTGCCGCATCACTCCGATTCCAACCAATCTTCTCTCCCTTCCCGTGAGGGAAGGGCCAACCTGGGCCTGCCAAAGCAGGGAATCATCGTGGCCCCGTTCAGGCAGGCCGCGATTGGTTCTAGCTCACTAATGCCGTATTCGGCATGCCAGATGGGTCTCTTGTGGTGCGGTCTTCTGGTGTACGGCTACGAACGTACCCCAAGCACAGGCTTTTCCCTTGCGTTTCCAGCCCTTCATGAAAGCAATGGCCACTATATCATCGTCCTCATCAGACACGCTCCTCCTCCCGTCAGTCCCGCTTTCCCACGAATCTTCCCCACATGGAACCCTTCCCAGGGAGATTCTTCCTAGGCCAAGGCCTGGCTTGCCGGGGACGACCACACGTTATAGTACGTATATGTCATGAGTACTAGACATTAGGGTACTTTTGGACTATAATGCTTACACGTAATACTGGCATCTCAGGACGGTATATGCCTCCCGTCAGTGATCCCAGGATCTGTTCCGCCATCTAGCCGAATACAGGAGGAACATCCCCATGCGATTCGCCAGAACCCTGAAATGGAAAATAGGCCTTGTCGTGGTGCTGCTGGCCCTGGGCATCTTCTCCGTGGCCAGCTTCGCGGCCACTACAGGCAGCGGGTCGTTGACCGTGACCGTGGGCGGCACCAGCGGCAATCTGGGCGCCGTTACGGCTGTTTCTACCAGTGGCTCCATTGGCTACGTCACCTCTGGCACGGAAAGCGGCAGCACCGTATCTACCGCCACTTCTATCACCCTCACCGCTGCCGTGAGCACGCTCCGCGTGGGTGACACCATCCAGTGGGGCAGCTCCAGCACAACGCAGCGGGGGTACATCACCGCCATCGCCGGGGCGGTCCTCACCGTGGCCGACACCGACGGAACCGGCAACGATGCGCCCGCGGATGCTGCCACCGTATACAAGGTGCTGAAAAATGGCTCGGCCCCCACCTGGACGCCCGTGCTCAACAGCCCAAGCCCCATCACGGCGGGTGACATCTTCCTCGTAGACGTCGCCGACTACACCGGCAACGTCCTGATCACCCTCTACCTGACCAACCCGGACCAGCTCGCGATAGACTATAGCTACCTGAACCAGAGCGTGAATGTCTACGCACTCTGTCGGGCGAGCGGCGGCTGCGCCAAGGGTTCGGCCCCCTTCGCTGGCAGCGGAACCGCCGACCAGGGCACATGGGTGCAGGCCACAAACGCGGCGGGGACCGACGCCGGCACCACGGGCATCGCCGCCACAGCCCAGTACCTGACGCTGACCAGCGGCTACGTGAACCTCATCCTCAAGGGCGGCTATGAGTACGCTGTTACGGTAGATTCAGGGTCGGGGTACACCATTGCCTCGGCCACAACGTGCACCAGCGGCAACGGTTGTCTGTCACCCGCCTATCTCCTGGACCTCAATCCAGCCTAGTCCCCAGGGAAAGGCCAGCTAGCCGTGTCCTGAACTAGAGTTGGTCACACAATCCTGTGGGTTGGCGAGGGGCCTGCCCACTAACCTGTCCGCTTGCTAGGCCAAGAGATGCGTAAGAGGAAAAGCCTGGTCATTCTTGTGCTGCTCCTTGCAGTAGCGCTGGGGGCTTCCCTCGCCAGTTGGGCCGCCACTACGTCCTCGGGAAGCCTCTCCATCACCGTGGCGTCGGGCAACGGTGTGACCGACGGCAGCGTTGCGGGAGTCACCACGTTGAGCTCAAACGTCACGGGCCTGGTGGGGAAATCGGCCCAGGTACAGCGAGGGGTGACCTTCAGGAAGATCACGCTGCCCACCAGCAACTACAGCAACCGCCTGCTGGTGGAGTTCTGGCTCCTAAGCGCTGACCAGGTAGGCCAGGTCCTGAATAACCCTCGGGCCTTCATCAAGACGCAGTTGTGGTGGCTGGACACCGACCAGACGGCGGGAGGCGGTTCTTCCGACTGCGCGTCCACAAGGCTCAGCATCACCGACTCTGGCACCAAGTACGTCTGCCCGGACACAGGGGACCAGGCGTATAAGTACATAACTGCTGCCAATGCCGGCGGCTTGATCAGGTCTACCAAGACTGGCCAGACCGTGTTCTACATCCTCGGGGAGATCACCGTCCCCGGGGGCGTCCCCCAGGGGCAGCAGTCCCAGCTTTCTACTCTCACCTATTGGGCCAACGTCTCATTCCGTTAGACATTCCAGCAGGGGGCCGAAGCGCGGCTCAGAGCCACTCCCCAGAAAGACTGCCCTCCACTCAAAGACCCTCATGGCGAACGCGGAAACTCATGACGTTAGCTGCGTGTTAGGGGTGGCGCGTGGCGTTAGGCCACTATGACCTTCGCACGGGACCCAGGAAGCTACTGGCCGGCTGTTTCGCTTTAGCCGCCGGAGTAGCTGCTCGTGTTGCGCCACTGAAAAAGGGACATACGGGGGCGCTGGCCGGTTTCCTCCTCTTGGGTCTCACAGTGGCGGGGTACGTTGCCCTGGCGTTGTCTGCCCACGCCATTACTCCCCTGACGGCGGTAGCCAGCGGAAGCATGGCCCCCATCCTGCGTCGCGGCGACCTGGTCTATCTGCGGTCGGTCAAGCCGGAGGAGGTACAGGCAGGCGATATCGTTGCTTTTGACGTGCCCAAGGTATTCCAGAAGCAGTACCAGTATCCTCCGCGGATCATCCATCGTGTTACTGCCCTTGAAATGGACGGCGATATCGTCAGCGCCTTCCAAACGAAGGGAGACGCCACAAACCCTGACCCCTTCAGCATACCTGCACAGTACGTAAAGGGCCGCGGGGAGCGGACTGTTCCCTGGGCTGGCTATGCCCTGCTTTACCTTCAAAGTAAGCAGGGCGTCCTCTATCTGACCTTTCTGCTTGTCGCGCTGCTCCTCTACGAGTTCGCGGGGCAGCTTCGGCGGGCCGCCCAGGGGGCCCTGGGCGTGCCGCCGACGGGTGCAGTCAGCGTCGGCGCAGCGCCGCTACAGTCCGGCCAGGGAACACCGACTGTTGAGGCCGCTCTCAACCGCTTTGCTGACTCCATGCAATCCTACGGCGTCCACCTGCAGACTCACACCAATGTAATGATGAACCTGCAGGATGTAACCGGGGCCCTTGCGCAGGCAGTGCAGATGCAGGTCCAGGTGCTAGAGCAGCTCCAGCGGCTGTTACAGCCCACGGGTGGTCTCCCGCCGCCGCCAGCAACGGAAGCGCCACCGCAGTCGCCGCCGATGCGGCCATAGAAAGACGACGACAGGTGGGAGCGGTTCTCCAAACGTTGGAAACTATCTCAAAGCTCTTTCCCGTACCCCCGCCTGAGGGTCATTGACCAAGTATTCGGCCAACGGGATTCTGACCTCTCCCCCTGTAGTCCCCCTCTCCGATGCGGAGAGAGGGACGATAATTTGAGGAATCAGTGTGATGCGGCCGTGCCGCATCACACTGATTCCAATAACTCTTCTCCCTCTTCCCGTGCGGGAAGAGCCTGTCCTTGAGCGAAGCGAAGGAGGGAGCCAGAGGGGGTCAGGTTGTTTGGTCAATGACCATCAGGCGGGGGCGAAGAGAAGCTGTTTTGAGATAGCTTCCCACTCCTCTCGCCCCCGTGCTGCCTCCCTAGCACTTGGCTCTCGCAACAACTGCCTCGCAGGAGCTCGCCGGCAGTATCTGGACGGTGCCCACCTGGTAGAAGGGCGCCATGAAATCCTTCACCGGCGGCTCCTCCTGGGCCTCCACGATGAGCACGAACCGGTGTGCCCCGTTCACCACGGCGTCCCCCAGGATCCGAACGCCAAACCTGGAGGCGTTGGTGTTGGTGACGTGCTGCACCAGCATAGGCCCCATCTGGGGATGACCGGCTGGGCAAGTATCGGCGCTGTGAGCATGTTCAACTACAAATAGGGCCATGGTTTCTCCCCCTTTTGCATTGCCTGGTAAGTGTCCTGCCATTCTAACCTGGCTTGGTCCTTTGCGCAAACTCAATGAGGTAGACGGGGCCGTTTGCTTTGTAGTGGTGGTACCATCCCCTGGCACTAAAGTGCCAGGTTTCAAGTTGACACAACCCCCGACTTCTGGTCATTGACTGAATAACCTAACCCCCTCTGGCTCCCCCTTCCCGCACGGGAAGGGGGCGAAGATTGGTTTGAATTGGTGTGATACGGCAAGGCCACATCACACCAATTCTTCAGACCACCGTCTCCCTCTCCGTTGCGGAGAGGGGGACCACAGGGGGAGAGGGTGGGTCTCATTGGCATCCTAATTAGTCAATGACCATCAGCGGGGATGCCAAAGCGAGTTTTGAGATAGTTTCTTAGTGCCAGGTCATCCTCGTCGCCTCTTCCAAGCAAGCGTGACCGGTAGGCGGCCTCGCTCGGGAGACGGGGGGCCTGTCGTACGCGGGCAAGCAAGGGCGTCGCAGGAACCGCTGGCTATTTCCCTTGCTAGCTGCTCGGTCGGATGCTATGATTGCGCCAGACTGAGAGCGAACAGGGGCAGCCGCGGCCCCCGGCCCGCGGCCTCTAACTTGCGCCCCCGCCACTGACCCTCATCCAAGACCAGGAGGGCAGGGTTGCGACCTTCCGCCTTGCTCTCGCTTCAGAACGTATGACACCCCAGGCGGGCCGCCGCGTGCTCATCGGACTGGTGGCCAGCGGCCTTGCCCTTGGGCTGGGACTGGGCCTGTTGTGGCTCGTGTTTGCGTTCTTGCGAGAGTCCCAGCAGGAATCGTCTGCCGATCTCCTCAAGACCGCCGACTCATATGATGGCCTCCTTTCGTGGGGCGATCCCCGTCACCTCTTCGGCCCCGTTTTCGGCGGCGCGGCGCTGGCCTTGGCCGCCTTCACCGCCTGGCGGCTGCGGAAGCATCTGAGGGTGGCGGTTCTGGTAGGCATCCTGGGGATAGTCGCCTTCCTTGGCCTCCTGTTGCTCTGGTCACCGATGGGGGCCATCGCCCGCCCCACGGAGGACAGCAGCGGGCCTGCCAGCCTGCCTGGCTCCATCGCACCTCTGGTCCTTGCGCTCTTTCTCGCCTGGGTCCTGGTCCTCCTCCTCCTTTCCCTCGTGAGCGGTCGGAACAAATGGGCGCGGTATGCGTATCTTCTGACTGCTCTCATCTGGGTCCCCCTCCTCCTGTGGCAGCTCCTTCCTGCCTTAGCCACGCCGTCCCTGGGGACCGAGCCGCTGGGCGAGCTGGCGCAGGCGGCCAGGGCAGACAAGGCCGCCGCCGCCGCACGGGAGCTTGCAACAGCCCGCACCCTGCAAGAGGCGGGGCGCGTCCTGGAGTCCCAGGCTGTGTACCAGCGTGCTCTGGAGGAGGGAATTGCAAGCAAGACGATAGAGGGCCAGATGGCGGCAGTCCAGGCCGGGGAGGAGCTTGGTACGAGCCTGAACGAAACAGGGCGAGAGTCGGAAGCAAAGGCTGCCCTGGCATCGGCAGCCCAGGCTGCCCTGGAGCTGGGCAAGAGCCTGGATGAGGCGGGGAAGTCTGACGAGGCGAGGGCCGCATTGCAGCAGGCCGTGGCGCTGGGCAAGGCCAGCGGGACGGCGGAGGGCCGTGGGGCCGCCTCAGAAGCAGCATCCAGGGTGTCCGGGGCAGGGCCCGGCAAGACGATCGCCCTGGAGAATGGCATCACCCTTGATCCAGCAACGGGAGGTGTATCGGGGGTTGGCCTTGGAACGAAAGGCCGAGTGACGCTATCAGAGGAGCCTGTTTTCAAGGTGCGGGGCGCTGATGGCATCGGCTACCTGAGGGTCGTGGCCGGAGAGACGTACACGGGAAACGGCTGGTTGCCGGCGGAGGAGCAGACCCAGGCCGTTACGCCAGGGGCGACGCTGCCTCTGCCCTTGATACGGTCGGAGGATGCCTATGCCAGGTCTCAGGTAACGGTTAGCCCCATCCTGCCCTTGGGCCGTGGTCCGGTAGCCATCTCTCTTTACACCACCGAACCCCAGGGCGCAACGGCCTTTGACTTCGGAGGGTACAGTCATACCCTTGCCACAAAAGATGTGCTCAAGAACGGATACGCCTGGCGGGCCCTGGCTCCGGTGTTCAAGACTGAGGAACTCAGGAGAGCAAGGACGGTGGCAGTTTCCCCTGCCCTTCTCCAACTGCCGGCGAGCCTTCCCATGCGTGTACGGGACCTGGCCAAAGAGATTGTGACGGGCGAAACAAACGACTACGACAAACTGGTAGCAATACGCACCTACCTGCAAAGGTACACCTACGACCTGGACAACGCGGCCACTCCTCCTGGCAGGGACGCGGTAGACTTCTTTCTGTTTGATGACAAACGAGGTATTTGCTCTACCTTCAGCAGCGCCTTTATCGTGTTGGCAAGAGCGGCGGGCATCCCTGCACGGGTGGTAGGGGGATGGGCCATCGCTCCCACGGGGGAAGAGCAGGTGGTGCGCGCAAAGCAAGCCCACCAGTGGGCCGAGGCGCCTTTCCATAGCTACGGCTGGGTCACCTTTGAGGCGACAGTGGGTGGGCCAGCCTCCAGGGTGCAAGGCCAGGCCATACCCGCTGGTACGGCCACACCTACCGCTTTGCCAGCAGGGACGCCGAAGCCAGCGGCAGTGGCGTCTCCCACGCCAGTCCCAACCGCGAAGGCATCCCTCACTTCTCTCGCCAGCCCGACGGCCACTCCCACGCGGACGCCGACGGCGATCGCCACGGCCACGTCCCTGGCTCTGGCCACACCGACCTCTACCCCGAAGGCGTCCGCTACGCCTGCCGACAGCCCGACGGCCACTCCCGCGCGGACGCCGACGGCGACCGCCACGGCCACGTCCCTGGCTCTCGCCACACCGACCCCTACCGCGAAGGCATCCCTCACGCCTGCCGCCAGCCCGACGGCCACTCCCGCGCGGACGCCGACGGCGACCGCCACGCCCACGCCCGACTCCGGACCATTGCCCACACGGACCGAGATCACCGGCCTGCCTCCACGGCTCCGGAAAGGGGAGAGCGCAGACGCCCTGGGGACGGTCTCGGAAGTGGGCGGCGCGCCTGTCAGCGGCCTCGGAGTGGAGGTCTACCTCAATACAGAGAAGACGACCACCGGGGGCATCTTGGTCGGCATAGGCTCCGTCGCCGGTGGCCGTTTCGCCGTGCGGATAGCTGTGCCTCCGTCGCTGCCGCCCGGCGACTACCAGGTCATTGCCCATACCCTGGGGGATGCTCGCTATCTGGGGTCGTGGAGCGACCCCACGGTAGAGGTCTACTCGGGAACGAACGTGCGTCTGACTGGCCCAACGGATGCCCTGGTGGGCGACCCCGTGCTGTTCAGCGGGCGGGTGCTCCAGGAGGATGGCACGCCCATCGCCCAGGGCGCAGTGGAGGTGACAGTAGAGGGGCGTACCTATGCCATGACCGCCGGGGCCGAGGGCGCCTTTGAAGTCATCCACACCTTTACGAGACCGGGATCCTACACTGTGGCCGCCCGGTATCTGGGCACGAACCTCCTGCTTGAAAAGTCCGCCGAGCTTCAGGTCCGCGCCCTCCTGCCGACCCGGCTCAGCGCCGTTGCGCCCAAGAAGGCAAGGCGAGGGTCCGCCATTGAGGTCGTGGCGCGGCTGGAGGATGACCAGGGAGGCCCCGTCGTCGGGGCGCGCCTGAGCGCCCCTCAGGGCTACTCCGAAGGGACGACCGGCAGCGACGGCGCGGCTGTGCTTGCCCTTGTCGTCCCCCGCGACGCCGAGGCGCCGGCCTTGGCCGTGCAGGTCCAGTACGCCGGCGACGGAGCCTATGCCTCCGCCTCCACGGTGGTGGCGGTGTCCCTGGCCCAGGGCCTCCAACTCTTGATGGTGGGCGCTTTGGCCCTGACTGGGCTGGCCGGCTTCGGCGCTGGGTGCGGTGCTGTGTTGGTCCTCCGTCGCCGGTCAGCCCCCTCCTGGAGGACGCCCACCCCAGAGGCCGCCGCCAGCGCCCCCGTTGCTGATACCGCTGGAGCGACCCTCGCCCCTGAGATTGCATTGGCCCTCCAGGAAGCCTCAGCCTCCCTAGCCGAGGCAGCGCCGCCACCACCGAAAGCCACCATCGTGACGATGGACTTTCCCCAGGCGACGCCGCCGATGCCGCCAGTCTGGGGCGTAGGTGAGCCCCTTGCCATCCTGTGCCGTCTGACTAGCGAGGACCTGGCAGGCGTCGCCGATGCGCCCCTCCAGCTAGAGGCCGAGGGCCAGGAGGCGACGGTGATCAGGACTGGCGAGGAGGGCCGGTGCGTGGCTGAGGCCGTCTTTGCAAGGAAAGGGGAGAGCGCCATCCGGTGCGCTTTCCAGGGAGCCTCTGGCTTGCTCCCCTCTGAGGCGAGCGCCCTGGTGAGGATCGTGGACTACCGCGAGGAGGTGGTGGAGCTCTTTAACGGCTTCCTGGCCCCGTTCAGAGACGGGCCTGCCTCCGTTCCGAGGGACGCAACCCCACGGGAGGCGGAGGTCGTCCTCGTCTCCCGGCAACTGGTGCGGGATGAACGCGCCCTGGACGCCCTTATCACTGCCTTTGAGGAGGCTAACTACAGCCTGCATCCCATCCGGCGCCAGCACTACCTGCGGGCCTACCTCGCCCTCCAGCAGCTACGCCAGAAGGAGGTGCACGCATGAGGGGCAAGGGCCGCGTCCTCCTTCCAGGCCTCCTGCGGAGCGGCCTCCTGGTGGTGGGCGCCTATTTCCTTCTGAGCAGCGGAGGTCTCTTGTACCGGACGTTCGGGGTCCAGGTCCCGGCGTGGGGCCTTGCCTGTTACGCGTGGGCAGGGCTGCTCCTTGCTTCCGGCATCGCCCGCGTATACCTGTCCCAGCCCTGGGCCTACGCCGCTGGAATCGCCCTCTCCCGCCTTGGCCTCGGCATGCTTGCCTTTGGCGGTCTGTACGGCATCCCCGCTGCCGGAGACGCCCTGCTGCGCTACCTGGGGGTCGGTGCACCAGCGGCGCAGGAGGTTCTCCCCCTCCTGGGACACCTGTCCCGGCTGGCCCCATGGGTCATGGGCCTGACCCTGCTCCTGGGGGCCTACCGGGCCGCGCAGCCCTGGCTAACCCGGTTCCCCAAGCCCGACGCGGAGGATGGCGCGAGGTCCCCGCTTCAGGACCCGGCGCAGTCCCTGAAGCAGAGCGCCCTGCTAGCGGGCCTCGCTTTCTACCTCTTTCACGCCGATGGACTGGTCCTGGCCTGGACGGGAAGCTACGTTGGCAGCCTCCAGGCTCCAGCGTATCTCTATGCAGTGGCTCAAGTGATGGCGCAGGGTGTCGCGTACGTGGGCCGTGGACCCTGGCGCCGCGCCGTGACTGCGGGCATCCGGGGCTACAGCCTCCTGCTGGTGACGGCCCTGCTCCTCGGCGGCATGCCCCGTCTGCTCGGTGACATGGGAGAGGGAACCCTTCTGGCGGAGGCGCTGCGCCCCACAGGCCCTTATCTGCTCCACCTGGCGCGCCTCGGCCCCTGGGCAGCCGGGTACCTGGGGCTGGTAACGAGCTACCGTGTCCTGGCCGCCCTCCTGGTCACGCCGGGAAGGCCGGCGCTGTACGCGCGCCTGGGCCGAGACCGGGAGAGGCCTGTACCAGCCCTGCGACGAGCCGCCCTCACGAGCGCGGCGGCCTTCCTGACATTCCATCCAGGCGGCTTCCTGAGCCTTGGGCCAGGGGTGGACCTCAGCTTCCTGAAACCTCGTGTCTACGGGGCCGCAGGACTCTTCCTGCTGTCAGGCTGGGCAGGCCTTCTCTCCCTGCGGGAATGGACGCGGGTCCCCAGGGTCCTCTTCTCCAGCGGGGCGTGGGGCCTCCTGACCTATGCCTTGCTGAACGACCTTCCCGGGATTGCCGAACGCATCGGAGCGACGCCGGGCCTCGCCGGCCTGGCCCGCACCCTGGCCCCCTACGCCGCCCACACCGCTACCCTGGACTTGTGGGCGACGGCCCTCATCCTTGTGGTTGCTGTGTACCGCGCCGCCGAGCCATACGTGGTCCCGCGCCTGGAGACGGCGGCGCCGACGCGTCCCAAGAAGATCACCGCCCTCAGCGGCATCCTGTTGCTCCGCCCGCAGCGCCTTGCTATTGCCTCGCCGGTAAAGGCGCTGGTCTGGGCTGCACTGCGGGCGGCGGGCGTATACCTCCTTTTGCCCTCGGAGGGCTACCTGGACCTTGCGTGGGGCCTGGACCTGGGCTTTCTCCAGGGGCCACTTTACGTCTTCCTGGCGCTCCATCTGGCGGGGGGCATGTCCAGCTTCTTTGGCCGTAGGCTATGGCGCTATGCGTCGCTCATCGCCCTTCAAGGCGTGGCCTGGGGCCAGCTCTGGTTCCTGCTCCTGCGAGACATCCCTTCGGTCCTGGAAGCCCTGGCTCGCAGCCCCAGCCTGGCTCCCCTGGGCGGCGCCCTGGGCCCGTACCTCGGCCTGCTCACACCCCTGGCTCCCTGGGCCCTGGCGTATGTGCTCCTGACGACCGCCTATTGCGCCACAGCCCTCTACTGGAACCGCCCGGCCTTCCGCTGGGCATACTCCCGCCTCGGCAGCCAGGAAGACGCGCCTGTCCGCGCCCTGGCCACGAGTGCGCTGGCGGCTGTTTCCACCTATTCAGTGCTCAGCCCCTCCGGGCTTCTCCATCTGTGGTATGGGCTGGGCTTCTCTTTCCTTGCGGCCCCCCTGTATGCGGCGACGGCCGTCCTTCTCCTTGCCCGCCTCGTACATATCCTGGGCAGCGGCCTGTGGAAGGTGGCGCTGGCCGAGTTTTTCACTTGGAGCGCCCTGGCAGGGTTGTACTACTTCCTGTTCCACTCCCTGGGCCGCATCGGAGCGGAGCTGTCGGCGACTCCGCCGTTCACTCTGGCCGGCGAAGCTGCCCTGCCCTACCTCGCCGCCGTACAGAGGCTGGACCTCTGGGCGGGCGGCGGCTTGGAGCTGCTTGCCGTCTACCGGGGCAGCGCCGTGTACTGGAGCCAGCCGCAGTACGCGCAGTTCCGGCCTCTGGTGCAGGCCACCACATTCCTTCTCCTGGCAGGCATGGTATGGGGGGCCTTCGTGTCCCTTGCGGCCCTCGGGCCTCTCTACCCAGGGCTGGGGGCCATCGCCTTTGGCGCTCTCGCTGCCGTGGCGCTCGGGCACCTCGCCCGCTACGCCGCCGGGGTCTCCGATCCCCTGGCCAGGGCCCTGGGGGGATGGGCCTCAGCCTCGGCCTTCCGGAACGCCAACGTCGGGGCCTTCCTGGTGCTCTACGCTGTTTTCCTCCGGAGAGCACTGTATAGCGCCTTCCTCTACGCCCCACTTCTGGAGTGGGTTGTAGTCGCTGCGATCTGCCTTTATGTTATCCGGCGCACCCATAAACACCTTGCCAGCCAGGATGCACGGCCCCCCTTGCCACCTGCCTGGCCCACGTGGGAGCGGCACCACCAGGAGGTTACGGCGGTGCCGGATGCTCCGCTCCAGAACGCCTTGCGGGCCCAAGAGTTGTTCCTCCAAGAGGGCTTCCCTGTAGGCCTCATCGTGCGGCTCATCATCGCCTTGGGGGACAACGGTGTGCCGCCCGAGCGCATCACCGCGGTCATCGGGCCCCTGGCAGACTACGGGGAGCCACGGTTCAACCCTCTCTGGCTGCTCGGCGTCCGGCTCCATCCCCATGGGAGACAAAAAGTCGCGCGGCGCGTTGCAGAGCACCGCGCTGCGGCCTACCGGCGTGTCCAACGGCTCCTGGAGGAGGCGCTGACGGACGCCAGGTACGCCCCGCCCTTCCCTGGCAGCAATGGCGACGAGTTCAGGAGGCAGGCGGAGGCGTCGTTCATCGGCGGCGATCAGAAGGCGGGGCTGGTCACCGTCCTGGCGCTGGAGTCCTGGCGGCGCGGGGCGTCCAGGGGCCGGATGGATCTGCTGCTCCTTCCGGTCCTCGTCTATCAAGACGCCGCCGTTCCCTGGTACGCCCTGCCCTGGACGCGACTCCGGCTGGCAGGGACGATCGTTAGCCAGCGGCAGGCGCTGGTGGACACGTTGAGAGCCCACAGGGAGCGGCAGGGACTGTTACAGGTTTTGACCGGCCAAACAGCGAAGGAGACGCCCCAATCTTCCCGTGAGGCGACGGAGAGAGCAGGAGTGACGACATGACAGGGCCTCGTATGACTGAAGAGGCGCTGGCAGAGGCCAGCCAGGTGTGTGAGCGGATCATGGACGCTGTCGGGCGGGCCTTCGTGGGCAACCGGCTCCTGCTGCGAAAAGTCCTGGCCGCCTCCCTGGCCAACGGGCACATTCTCTTTGAGGACTATCCTGGGCTGGGCAAGACCCTTCTGGCCAAGGCCTTTGCCCGCGTCATTGGCTGCGGCTATACGCGGGTCCAGTTCACCCCGGACCTGCTGCCCGCCGACATCCTGGGGTCCCGCGTCTGGCGTCAGCGAGACGGCGCCTTTGACCTGGTGAAGGGGCCTGTCTTCACCAATGTCCTGCTGGCGGACGAGGTCAACCGCGCTCCCCCAAAGACCCAGTCCGCTTTGTTGGAAGCCATGGAGGAGCGACAGGTGACCATTGACGGCGAGACCCATCGCCTGGCCTTGCCCTTTCTCGTCCTGGCGACCCAGAACCCCATAGAACAGGAGGGCACCTACCCGCTGCCGGAGGCGCAGATGGACCGCTTCATGTTCAAGCTCTCCACCGGCTACCCGGGATCCCTGGAGATGGAAAGCGAGATCCTGAACCGGCGCATCGCATGGAAGCAGGACGATCCGACGAATGAGCTGGCCGCCGCCGTGGAGCCAGGGCAGTTCGTCGGCTTGCAGGAGGTCGTGGAGCAGGCCATCTATGTGGACCCGAGCATCCTGGAGTACATCAGCCGCATCATCCGGGCCACGCGGGAGCACGGGAAGGTGGAGATAGGCTCCAGCCCCCGGGGAGGCCTGGCGCTGCTGAAGGCGTCGCGGGCGCTGGCGCTCATTCATGGGCGGGACTTCGTTGTCCCGGACGACGTGAAGGGCATGGCCGTGGACGCTCTGGCCCACCGGTTGATCCTCCGCACCGAGGTCGTGCTGGAAGGCGGCCAGGAGGCGGAGGTGATAGAGGAGGTCGTGCGGGGGATCAGCGCCCCCACGGAGCTCAAGGACCGTCCACACCTATGAGCGCCTCGGTGCGCGGCCGTTCCCAGGCCCCTGCCTCTGGCGATGCATTCCCAGGCAGTCGCCAGAGTCGTTCCCGCCCGTGGCGTGGCCCAGCACGTCGTTCTCAGGCCCCTGCTCCTGGTGATGACTCCCCTATGCCGTCTCCAGCCCCTGGCTCCATCACCCGGCCCACCGCAGCCCTGCTCGGCACGCTGTTCCTGGCCCTGGCGTCTGCCCTGGCCCTGGGCAACGCGCCGCTCCTGGCCCTGGGGGTCTTCGCGCTTCTTGTGGCGGTGCTGGGGTTGCTGGTGAAAACGCCGGCAGGGGCAGAGGTCCAACGACACACCGGCAGGACAAGCGTGTGGGCGGAGGAGTTTATAACGGTGGAGTGGCAGGTGAAGGTACGGGAAGGGATCGGCCCGGTGTTCCTCTTTGACCGCCTGCCCAGGGAGATGGAGCTGGTGGAGGGCAACAACGTCCGCGTGCTCTGGAAAGGGCCAGGGGAGGCCCTCTTCGTGAACTCCTACTCCCTCCGTTGCCCCAAACGGGGGGTGTACGAGCTGCCGCCGACGAGATGGGAGACGCGCCACCCCCTGGAGTTCCGCCAGCCTGCTTCTGGCTCTTCAGGAGAGGCGCTGCACATAAGCGTATTGCCCCGCATCCTGGCCGTGCGCCGCGTGCGGAACGTCCGGGGGCTGGCCACGACGCCCTACCCAATGATGGACGTTGCCCGCCTGGGCGTGGCCACCACCGACTTCAAGGAAATCCGCGAGTACGTTGCTGGGGACCCCATCCGGAACATCAACTGGAAGGCCACGGCCCGCCATGCTTGGGAGAACCTGGGACAGCCGCTGGTGAACCAGTACGAGATGGAGGGCAAAAAGGCCCTCTGGCTTTTCGTTGACTCATCCCGGCCCATGGGCGTGGGGACGACCCTGCGGAGCCCGCTGGAGCAGGCCGTAGAGGCGGCCAGCGCCCTGGGGTACTTCTACCTGACGCGAGGCTACTATCTGGGCGCTCACTTCTCCACCAGGCCCAACGAGGTGCTCTACGCCGACACTGGCCGGCGCCAGTTCCAGCGCCTCACGGAGGAGCTCCTGACGCTGCGGCCCGAGTACGAGAGCTACGACCTGCTCAGCGCAATCCACGTTTGCCAGTCGCAGCTCCTCGCCTCCATGCCACGCTGCGTTATTCTGACGCGGCTGGACGGCGAGCTCAGCGACCATCAGGGAGAAGTGGGAGCTGAGGATCTCCTCAAGGGCGTCCGCATGCTTCTGAGCTTTTCCCCCAGCGGGCGCTCACGGATCTCGGTCTGGGTCATCGGCGTGAACGGGTATGCCTACGCCCCCACGGATGAGGTTTCGGGGAGCGTTGCAGGCGCTATCCGTGCGCTGGAGACGCGTCCCCTGGTGCGGGCGCTCAGAAGAAGCGGCGCCTCGGTGCTGGAATGGGACCCGTTCCGGGAGACCTTTGCCCAGGTGCTTCTCCGACAGCTCAGGCTGGAGCGAGGCGTCGTATGAACCGGCCATGGCTGCTGCCCACGGCCAGGCTTGGCCTCCTTGCCCTGGCAGCCCTCGTCTCGGTGCGAGCCTTCAGCAGCTCGGCAGCAGGCATCGCCTTCGGCGGTCTCCTGGCAGGGGATGGCGGTCTCCTGACGCGACTGCCCGCCCTGGGCCTGGACGCTCTCTCGCCAGTCCAGGCCACCTGGGCAGTGGCGCTGCTGGGGATTCTGGCCCAGGCGGTCCTCCTGAATCTTCTGGTGCCCGCTCGCCAGTTGGCGGTCCTCGCGGGCGTATTCCTTCTCTTGCACCTCCCGAGCATCCTCTCCCACTCGGCGCTGGACTGGGGACGCTTCCTCCTGAGGCGGCCAGAGCCTTCGTTCCCCCTGGTCTCACCGGTTGAGACGACGGCGCTGGCCCTGGGGGCCGTTGCCGCCCTCCTTGCCGCCTCCATGCTGGCCCGCTGGCAGGGCGAGCTCAGCCGCCTCGCCGCGTGCGGCGCAGAAACGTCCGATGTGGATGCCCACCTGCGGAACAGCCTCAGCCTGGGCGGCCGGGTCATCGGCGGGGCTGCCCTGGCTACGGCGCTCGTCCTTCTTTTGGCGCTGGGCGTCTCATCCGGCTCGCAAGGGGTCTTCGGCCTCGTGCCGTGGCCGGCGGTGGTCTTAGGCGCGGGGGCCGTAGCTCTGGTCCTCGTCGCCACATATTTCATCGCCACCCGTTGGCTGGGCATTGGGCAGGTCCCGCCCAAAGAGAGCGGGTGGGATGGGCGCCGTTAGGTTGTGGCCGAGGGCATGACAAGAGCCGTGGCCGTCCGCCGAGAAAAGAGCGTTGAAATACGCTCGTACCGTCCCCTGGTCCCGTACCTGATACACCCGTATGTCCCACGCCAGCAAAGGGAAGAGGTTGTGATTGGCCCCCAGAAAGAGCACGCCGACCTCGCCCTGTTCCAGCGTCCCGTTGATAGCGGCGGCGATGGCCCTGTCCCGCGCCGCTATCAGCCCCTCCCGCTGCCGGCGGGACGTTTCGGCAGATTCGCCCTGGCCTCCACCCCTGGGTTCCGTCACCCCCAGGCGGAGGGCGTCCAGAAGGCTTGCTCGCTCTTCAAAGAGCAGGGCCGGCTCTTCTGTCTTTCGCAGGACTACGCCGCTGTGCGCTAGCTGCCGAAGGAGCTGGAAGTTTGGGCTGCCTCCCCTGGCCGCCTCCTCCACGAGCCTCGCGGCAGCCTCGCCTTCCACCGCCAAGCCATCTTGATAGATGCGCAGGGGAGCGGCGTCAAGGGAGAGGAGGAAATCCGCTATGCTCCGCCAGAAATTAGCAACGACCTCTTGGTGCCTGGCCCACCCTGCCTCGCCGCAGGCATTGATGCTTTCCCGGGCAAGGGCCGGCCCCAGGCTGCCCAGGTCCGCCTCGGCATGGAAGATCGGGACGTAGAGGAGCTTTCTCACGGTCCCTCCTCATTCTCTGGCTCGCAGAGCCTCGTCAAAGTGCCTGGCGTGCAAGCGCAGCGAGGCAGTGGTCTCGGCGGGAGGGTCAGACCCGTGCTGCGCCAGGAACTCCCGGATCGCCAGGAGGGACGCCCACCGACAGACCGCCTCTATGTCCGCACCCACCAGGCCCTCGCTCCCTTGAGCCAACTCCCCCAACTCCACGTCCTCGGCCAGGGGCTTGCCCTGGGTGTGAATCGCGAAAATCTCCCGCCGGGCGGACGCGTCCGGAATGGGTAGCCCCACCTTCAGCTCTAGCCTGCCCGCCCGCAGCAGCGCAGGGTCAATCAGCTCCGGCCGGTTGGTGGCGGCCAGGACCAGGACACCCCGCAGCTCTTCTATGCCGTCCAGCTCCGTCAAGAGCTGGCTCATCACCCGCTGGGCGACGTGGGAGTCGGCGCCGGCGCCCCGCGGCAAGGCCCACGCGTCAATCTCGTCCAGGAAAACGATGCAAGGGCTGGTTTGCTTCGCCTTCTTGAAGACCTCTCGGATGGCCCGCTCCGATTCGCCGACCCACATGGAAAGCAGCTCCGGGCCTTTGACGGAAATGAAGTTGACCCGGCTCTGGCTGGCCACGGCCTTGGCCAGCAAGGTCTTCCCAGTACCGGGAGGCCCGGCCAGCAGGATTCCCCTGGGGGGAGCGGTATGCGCTTGCTCAAAGAGATGGGGATACCGCAGCGGCCACTCAATAGTCTCCTGGAGGGTCTGCTTGGTGTCCGCCAGCCCTCCTACCTGGTCCCACCGGGTGTCCGGGACTTCGGTGAAGACCTCCCGGATAGCCGAAGGCTCCACCTCCTTCAGGGCCTCCAGGAAATGCTCCATGCGCACCTCTAGCCGGGAGAGCAGGTCAAAGGGGATGTGGTCCACCTCCCAGCGTATCTGCGGCATGACCTGCCGGAGGCTTACCATGGCGGCCTCCCGGCACAGGGCGGACAGGTCGGCGCCCACAAAGCCGTGGGTGATCTCGGCCAGTTTTCCGAGATCTACGTCCGCCGTCAGGGGCATCCCCCGGGTATGGATGTCCAGCACCTCTGCCCTGCCCTTCCGGTCGGGGACCCCGATGACGATCTCCCGGTCAAATCGGCCTGGACGCCGCAGGGCCGGGTCCAGCGTGTCGGGGACGTTGGTTGCGCCAATGACCACCACCTGGCCCCGGGACTCCAGCCCGTCCATGAGGGCCAGGAGCTGCGCCACTACCCTTCTCTCCACCTGCTGGTCTCCCCGCATCTCCTCACGCTTGGGGGCGATGGCGTCAATCTCGTCAACAAACAGGATGGAGGGCGCGTGGGCGCGGGCTTCCTGGAAAACCTGGCGAAGGCGGCCCTCGGACTCGCCGTAGAACTTCCCCATGATCTCCGGGCCGCTGATGTGGGCGAAGTGGGCGAAGGTCTCATTGGCGACGGCGCGAGCGATGAGGGTCTTGCCGCAGCCCGGAGGGCCGTGGAGGAGCACGCCTTTGGGTGGGTCAATCCCCAACCGTTCAAAGAGCTCCGGATACCTGAGGGGGAGCTCTATCATCTCTCGGATGCGCTGGACCTCCTTGCGGAGGCCGCCGACATCTTCATAGGTGACGCCGGTCCTCTCCCGTCGCGGGGCGCCCTCGGCCTTGACCTTGAAGGCGGTCAGGGGGCCTATGACGACGGCCCCAGGGGGATCGGCCTCGGCTACCAGAAATTCCTCGTAGCGGCCCCCAAGGAAGGTGGCCCGCACCTTGTCGCCGGGGGTGACGGCCACGCCTTCCAGCGCTCTCCCTATGTGCCGCCCGTCGGGCCTCTGGGGTGAGGGACCGGAAGAGGCGAAGGGAGCAAGGACCACGGTGTTTGCGGCGGAGGGAGAGGCTGGTTTCACCTGGACCCCCTCTCCAAGACCGGTCCTGGCGTTCTCCCGAAGGATACCGTCCATGAGGATGATGGCCTTCCCCCGTTCCTCAGCGTAGGCCGGCATGACCCTTCCCACGGTGGGCCGCTTGCCCAACAGCTCAACGATGTCCCCCACCTGGACTCCCAGGAGAGCTATGTCCCTGGGGTCCAGCCGGACTACCCCGCGGCCTACGTCTTTGGCCAGGGCTTCCGATGCCTTGAGCGTGAGTGTCCCCATGCCTGGACTCCTTCCCCTGCTAACGTCTCCCTACGTAGGGGCTTTGCATGCAAAGCCCCTACACTATCGTCTCAGCACAAAGGGGCGGGCTTGCGACACCCCTAAATAGCTATCTCAAAATGGCTTTTTTCACCCCAGCCTGAAGGCTGGGGCATGATGCCGCCCCCTT